>NZ_JAPYKP010000008.1:0-79723 GCF_037179725.1 Mesorhizobium sp. Cs1321R2N1
GCGCGGCGAGGCCGTTGACCAGTGCGCCGGCTTTCTCGCCGAGAACGCCGCCAAGCGCGCCTTGCAGCGACGACAGGAAGCCGCCGCCGCCGGCCGGCGCGGCGGCCATGACGTCATATTGGTGCGCAAGGTCGTCGGCGCCGGGGATCTTGGCGAAAAACGAAGACGCGCTGGTGCCTTCGGCCTCGTGCTCCAGCACCGAGAAAATGGTGCCGACGACCTTTTCGGTCGTAGCCTGGTCAAGACCGGCCTTCTGCGAGACGGTGTTCACGATGTCCTGGACGTTCATGACTTCACCTCAACCTTGGGATTTCGTGTTTGCGCGCTGACGCCGGCGGCTGCGAACCTTGACCATGGACTTGCGGCTCGCCGCGACAACAGCCGCGCGCATCGCCAGAACGGCCGCCACTGCCGCCACGAAGGCGGTTGCCAGGATCGAGGTCATGGTCATCGGTACTGTTCCTTTCAGATCGGGCCTATAGGACCGTGGCCGCCAAAGGCGGCCGGCAAGCCAGTTTCCCCCACTATTGTGGCGGCGCCATCAAAATTTGTCACCGATGACAAAAACGTGATGATCTTCCAGCCGACCGATTGGCGGCCGGGAGGACAGCGAGATGTCACGGTCCGGTGACTGGACGATGAGAGGCTCGCCCCTATCTTGCGACCGGCAAGGACACCGAAGTCGAGAGAGCGAGGAAGCCGATGGCCAACGTCACCACCAAACCCGTCATCACCCAGGCGATGATCGACGCTTATGACGAATACACGCATCTGACGCTGGATCGCCGCCGCTTCATGGAGCAGTTGACCAGGCTTGCCGGATCGGGTGCTGCGGCCGCCGCGATCGTGCCGATGCTGGCGGCGAACTCCGCCCAGGCGGCGATCGTGGCCGAAAACGATCCCCGCGTGAAGGGCGAGGACATCACCTATCCCGTCAGCGGCGGCGAGATGAAAGGCTATCTGGTCAAACCGGCAAACCAGACCGGCAAGCTCGGTACCGTCATCGTCATCCATGAAAACAGGGGGCTCAACCCGCATATCCGCGACGTCGCCCGGCGCGTGGCGCTGGAGGGCTTCTTGGCGCTCGCGCCCGATTTCCTGTCGCCGCTCGGCGGCACGCCCACTGATGAGGACAAGGCGCGCGACATGTTCGGGAAACTCGATGCGGCGCAGACCGTTGCCAACGGCGTGGCGACGGTCGCCTTCCTCAAGGCCGACAAGGACGGCAATGGCAAGGTCGGCGCCATCGGCTTCTGCTGGGGCGGCGGCACCGCCAACATGCTGGCCGTCAACGCGCCCGATCTCGCCGCCAGCGTCGCTTATTACGGCATGCAGCCCAAGGCCGCCGACGCGTCGAAGATCAAGGCTGCGCTGCTGCTGCATTATGCGGGCTTGGACGAGCGCACCAACGCCGGCATCGATGCTTTCAAGAAGGAACTCGACGCCGCGCATGTCGAATACACGGTCTATGTCTATGAAGGCGCCAACCATGCCTTCAACAACGACACCTCGGCGGCGCGCTACGACAAGAAGGCGGCCGACCTCGCCTGGGGCAGGACGATCGCCTTCCTCAAGCAGAAGCTGGCCTAGGCGCGATCGGCCACTGGTTTGTGGAAGGCAACGCCGGCCACGACCAGCGCGATGCCGAGGCAATCGGTCGGCCCGGGAATCTGGCGCAGCACGACGATGCCGATCAGCGTCGCGGTGACCGGCAGCAGCGACAGCATCAATGCGAAACTCGCGCGCGGCAACCGCGCCATGGCGAGCTGATCGCAGATATACGGAATGACCGAAGAACAGATGCCGACGCCTATGGCCGCGATGAGCAGCGGCGGCGAGAAAAGGGCGGGCAGCGCGTCGGTGACACCGATCGGAAGCACGACGATAAAAGCGACCGCCATGGCGGCCCCCAGGCCGGCGATCCCGTCGCCGGCGCCCGCGCGGGCGACACGGTGGCCAAGCACGATGTAGCCGATAAAGAGCGCGCCGTTGGGGAAAGCCCAGAACAGCCCGACCGGGTCGCTTGACCATTTGACGTCAATCAACAGCAAGGTGCCGCTGACGGCGATGGCGAGAGCGGCCAGATTGCGGGCGCTCCTTAGGCCGACCAGCGCAATGCCGATGGTGCCGACGAACTCGATCGCCGCGACCAGCGAGATCGGCAGGCGGTCAAGGGCCAGGTAGAACGAGCAGTTCATCACCGCCAGGCAAGCGCCGAAGGCAATGAGCAGGAGCCGCGTCCGAGGGCCGGCGCGGGCGAAGGTTCGCCAAGGGCGGGTCAGCGGCGCGAAGATCAGCGCCGCGGCGGCGATGCGCAGCCAAGCCATGCCGAGCACGCCGACATGCAGGAAAAGCAGAACGGCGAAGGCCGGCCCGAGATAGTGGAAGACCGCGCTGACCGCGAACCAGAGATGGGGCGGCAGTCCTGTCGCCAGCCCGGTGAGTGCGGGGCCGACAAGGGCCAGGCGGACAGCAGCAGGGCTGACCGCGGTAAAACTGGAATGCGGTGCTTGTCTCGGGTCGTCCATGAGACCAGTATCATAGCCGATCATCCCGATTTATATGGATGATGATCCGCTTATCCAATCATTGCTTTCCCGGAAGCAAGGAGTTTTCCATGAAACGCCGTCGAAGCGAAAACATCGACCTCGATGCGGCCGACATGAAGATCCTGCGCCTGCTGGAAAAGGATGCGCGCGCCAGCACGGCGGAGCTGGCGCGCTCGGTCGGCCTGTCGGCGCCGAGTGTGGCCGAGCGCATCAAGCGGCTGCAGGAAAACGGCGTGATCGAGGCCTATTGCGTCAAGATCAATCCCGCGGCGCTTGGCCTGAAACTATCGGCTTGGTTGCGCATCCGGCCGGTGCCGGGGCAATTGGCCGTCGTGGCCGAGATCATCCGCGACCTGCCGGAAATCGCGCAATGCGACCGGGTGACCGGCGAAGACTGTTTCATCGCGCTGGCGCATGTCGGCTCGGTCGCCGAACTCGAACGGGTGATCGACCGCATCATCCCCCATGCGATGACCAATACGGCGATCATCCAGTCATCGCCGGTGATCGCGCGCTCGCCGCTTGCGGCGATCAGGCGGCAGCCGTGAAACTGGGGATTTGATCCCCGGGGCAAGCGATGTATCGGCCCAGGCCGGCTCTCCGGCACTACGCGTGGCCACGCTTTAGGCGGGCGCGCTTCAGGATGCTGCGCCAGCGGATCATGTCGAACGGAATCGGTTCGTTGTTGTTGGCGATGTGAAAGATCTCGTTGTCGACATTCTTGAGCGAACGCCAGAAATCATAGTCTGATATGCGCGGATCGGCGGCCAGCCTGTCCACCTCGACCTTGATGTCCGTTTTCATGCACGTTCCTCGAACCGGCTTCGCCCGCCGCCCGCTAAAACAACCCTTGTGCGGACGTTTTCGACCGCTCCGCTGAGTCGTTCAACGGCTCAAATGGCTTGTTCCCGTTAAAACCTCGGTAAGGTTAATGCGGGCGCGAAGGCGCTTCAAGCACTGGTGCTACCGGATATCCGAGGTTCTGCGATTTTGAGTTTCGGGTGTGGCTTTGAAGCCAGGCCGGTCTCCCGCTAATGGGGCGAGATGGATGCCGGCTTCGCCCTACTTGCGCTTGATTCCAATCGAGCGGCCGGCGCGCTCGGGCATCGGCAGCACCGAATGGGCGGCGCGCATGGCCTCGATCCTGGCCAGCACATCGGCCGGGAAGGGCGCCACCTTCGGCCCCGACATGTCGACATGCAACGACAAGGTCTCGGACGTGGCGGCGAGCCAGCCATCGACATGGCGGATCTCCTGGTAGGCCCGCAGCCGCTTCTCGTCATGATCGATGAGCTGGAAAGAGACCGTGACCTTGTGATCCAGGTGCAGTTCCTGCACGTAGCAGACATGGACTTCGGCGGTGTAGATGGTGAGCCGCCGCTCTTTCACATAGTCCAGCCCCATGCCCATCGCCTCGAAGGCCTCGTCCGAGCAGCGGTCGAACAGCACGTTGTAATAGGCCATGTTGAGATGGCCGTTATAATCGATCCAGTCCTTCTCGATGTCCATGGGCCTTGAGACGAAGGGGGCGGAGATGGACATCGAAACTTCCTTGTTCTGGTGCTGGACAGAGCGTGGTTGCGGAGACTACGCATCCATAGTCGCATAACAAGCATGCATGCTGGTCCATTCGCGGAGGATTTCATGGCCCTGAGCGACCTCAATCCGGTCGAACGCAACGAGGAAGGCATTACTGCCGTGCTCGGCATCCTCAAGCAGCGGCTGGGCGAGCGCTTTCAGACCGGCCAAGCCATCCGCTCGCAGCACGCGCATACGACGACTTACATTCCGACGCAGGCGCCCGACGGCGTGGCTTTCCCGGAGACCACGGCCGAGGTGCAGGAGATCGTGCGCGCCTGCGCCGCGCATCGCGTGCCGGTGATCGCGTTTGGCGTCGGTTCGTCGCTGGAAGGCCACACCAACGCGCCGGGTGGCGGCATCTCGGTCGATACGTCGCGGATGAACCGCGTTCTTTCGGTCAATCCACAGGATCTCGACTGCACGGTCGAGCCCGGCGTGACGCGTGAGGACCTGAACCGGCACCTGCGCGACACCGGCCTGTTCTTCCCGATCGATCCGGGCGCCAATGCCTCGCTCGGCGGCATGGCGGCGACGCGGGCCTCCGGCACCAATGCGGTGCGCTACGGGACGATGCGCGAGAACGTGCTGTCGCTGACCGCCGTCATGGCTGACGGCGAGGCGGTGACGACCGGCAAGCGGGCGAAGAAGAGTTCGGCGGGCTATGATCTGACCCGGCTGCTGGTCGGCTCGGAAGGCACGCTCGGCATCATCACCGCGCTAACCTTGAAGCTGCAAGGTATTCCGCAGGCGATCTCGGGCGGCGTCTGTCCGTTTCCGAGCGTGGAGGCGGCCTGCAACGCGGTCATCGCGACGATCCAGATGGGCATTCCGGTGGCGCGCATCGAACTGGTCAATGCGCTGCAGATGCGGGCGATGAAGACTTATTCCAAGCTCGATTATCCCGAGAGCCCGTGCCTGTTCGTGGAGTTCCATGGCAGCGATGCCGGTGTCGCCGAGCAAGCCGAGACCTTCGGCATGATCGCGGAAGAAAATGGCGGCGGGCCGTTCCTGTGGACCAGCGTCGCCGAGGAGCGCACCAAATTGTGGAAGGCGAGGCACGACGCCTACTGGGCGTCGCTGACCTTGCGGCCGGGCGCCAAGGGCCTGTCGACCGATGTCTGTGTGCCGATATCGCGCTTTGCCGAATGCGTCATGGAAACCGAGGCCGATATCGCCGAGATGGGGCTGATCGCGCCGATCGTCGGCCATGCCGGCGACGGCAATTTCCACGTGCTGGTGCTGATGGATGTGAACGATCCCAAGGAGATCGCGCTGTCGGAAAAATTCGTTGCACGGCTCAACATGCGGGCGATCGCCATGGAGGGCACCTGCACCGGCGAGCACGGCATCGGCCAGGGCAAGATCGGCTTCCTGCGCCATGAACTCGGCCACGGCGTCGACATCATGCGCACCATCAAACAGGCGCTCGATCCGCTTGATATCATGAATCCCGGTAAGATACTGCCGGACCCGACGCAGCACTAGCTAGAGAGCCGGCACGGGGCCGGCATCTCCACGCCCGGATACCCCTGCTCACATTGATGCGCGGCGTGCGGGCTCGGCCTGGTGGAGATAGCCCATGAACGTGTCAGGGGAAGACGGCTTCGATAGCTGGGTCACCATGCGGCCAACCTCGCCACGATGATAGCCACCGTGGGTTATGACGTGCGCGAGCATCTCTTCGCGCGACATTTGTCCCGAGGCGCCGTCAGTAAAGCTGAAGTTGATCGTCTCCGCCAGTTCTTCCGGTTCCACCTGTTCGACATAGCGGAGGTACCAGCGGTCGGTTTCGATGATCGCCTCGGACAATTCGGCGAGCTTCGGCGTGCTGCTGGTGCCCGTGTCCCGATAGCCGTGCGTCCTCTTCTGGATGTTCGACATAAAGATCCTGTCGACGACATGCGCGTGATTGATGGTTTCAAGGATCGCGACGAGTTGCTCGTCGGTCACGTCGTTTTCGACCTCGGCCAAAAGAGCGAGGAGTTCATCATCAGCCCAGGATTTGTAGCCGAACAGGGATAGAAGCAGTGTCTTGCTGCTCATAATGGCCTCTCATTGACTTGCCTGTCGCGCTTCTTGAATAAATGTGAGCGGACATTCGCATTTTGGTGAAAAAGCCTGAGCATGGCTACTCGCGTTCCCTTACGGCATGAAAGTGTGCGCAAAGCACCACGGCAGCAGCGTTCCCGCGCGACAGTGGATACCATCGTCGAGGCCGCGGCTCGCGTTCTGGCGCGGCGCGGCTGGGCGCATTTCACCACCAATGAGACGGCTTCGGCCGCCGGTGTCAGCGTCGGCTCGCTCTATCAGTATTTCCCCAACAAGCTGGCGCTGGCGGAGGAGATCCGCAAACGCCACCTCGATGCAGTGCTCGCCGCCATATCCAGTTCAGATGAGCGCGTCGGAGCGGGCATGCTCGAGCAGCGCGTGGCGAAGCTGATCGACGGGGTCGTCGCTGCTCACAGTGTCGATCAGCAGCTACACCGCGTCCTGCTCGACGAAGTGCCACTTGCCGCCCGCTCGACGCAGGATCAGTTCGAAGCGGAATATCTGCGCCGCTACCAGGCCGTGATTGCATCCGCCTCAGGCAAGCCCGATCCCGAGCGCGATGACATTGCCGGGCGCGTGCTGTCGGGCGCGGTCGAAGGGGTCGTGCATGCCGCGGCGCGACATGGCGAACTTGGTTCGCCGGCATTGCGAGCGGAGCTCATAGACTTGGTCTGCGGATACCTGCGCCGTCGAACCGCGAGTTAATCGGCGCGGCATCGGCGTCGTGCGGGCGCATCGGAAGGCTTCTTGACCGCTGCGGTTTTGGGGCAGAGACTCAGCGCTCAATAGGCTTGGAGCCAACAAGGTGTGCCGGCTGAGGAGGACTGTCATGGCTATTTCACGCAAGGAAGAAGCGCGCGCGCTGAGCGCCGACGAACACGAGATGGTGGAGAAGTCGCACCATCCGGCGGTGCAGGAGCTTTCCGACTCCGACCTTTCCGGCCTGGTCAAGCTGTTGCGGGAGCGGCGTGACAAGGCGCAGACCGAAGCGCATCGCAGGCGGCGCGAGATCCGCGGCAAGGGTGCGGCGAAGGGCGCTGCACCGTCAAAGGCCGATGGCGGTTCACAAGTGAAGCTCGCGGTGCTGGCCATGGCGATGCGGCGGCTGAACGGCGAGGCCGAACGGCGCCGGCAACTGGCGGCGCGCATTTCACTGGTCGACAATGCGCGCAAGGCGCTGGCCCTGAAGCAGAAAGCCCCGGACGGTCCCACGCACAATTCACGCACGGCACACAAGGGCATGCGGGCCGTGGCCAACCAGAAGGTTCCAAGTCTTGTTCGACCGGCGGAACTCGGCCGCCAGCGCAAGGCGGCCAAGGTGGCGCAGGCAAAGCGCGACGCACGTTGAGGGGCCGCGGATAGAAGCCGCCAGCCGCTGCTCTACTGTGCAAGGGCGAAGCTGCTCCTGGGCGTCCTGCACAAGCGTCTGCAGCATGGGGCGGGTCGGAGCGAAGAAGGTCGTGCCGGTGTGCGGCGTCGAGACATCGAGCAGCCGGTCGTAGGCGCCCGGCGGATCGCCGACATACATGCGCTGCAGCATTTTCTCGGTGACCCAGAGATATCTGCTGTAGCAGATGAAGTAGGTTCCGAACTCGTTCTGCCCTGGCCTGCCGAACGGCATGTTGTCGCGCAATATGTCGTATTCGTTGCCGTCGGCATCTTCGATGGTGGCCAGCGACTTGTGCGATTTGCGGGGCGCGTCGGCGTCATCGATTTCGATGTTGTCGATCTTGGTGCGGCCGATGATCGCCTCCTGCTCGGGAGTCGGAATGCGCGCCCAGACCTGCATATCGTGCAGATATTTCTGAACCACGATATAGCTGCCGCCGGCAAAGTCGGCATCCTCGTCACCGACCAGCGCCGAGGCTGGCAGATCGAGGCCGGCCGGGTTTGCAGTGCCATCGACAAAACCGAGCAGGTCGCGGGCATCGAAATAACGAAAGCCCGTCACTTCGTCGACGACGGTCACGCCGGGACCAAGCCTGTCGAGCAGGATACGCTCGAATTCAAAGCACATGTCGGGCCGCTCGGCGCGGATGTGAAAGAGCAGGTCGCCCGATGTCGTTGGCGCCGAATGGACAGCGCCCTTGATCGGCGCGAACGGCTTCAGCTCCAGCGGCCGCCGGCCGGGGCTGAGCCGGTCCCAGAGATCGCTGCCGATGCCGGCGATGCACGACAGGCGCCCGCCAAGATCGCGGAATCCGACAGTCTTGACCAGGTCGTCGAGCTCGCCGAGCACGGAACACACCCTGGCCAGGGCCGGCTGGTCGCCGGCGACGGTGACGACAAGGAAAATCGCCGACTGCGATAGCGGGGCATCGACACTCTGTGCATCGATCGGCACGCGATCCCAGTTCTTGCCCGACATCCGAGAATCTCCGCTTTTTCCAGAATTTGTTTCAGATCGTCCGACGTGACGCAACACAGGATGAATTGCCTCTTTATCGACACGCGGATGCGGGTAGAGTGCGGCAGAATTTCAATCAACCTGTTCGGAGCGGATGCTCGCACGCCTGTTCGTGATCTTCGGTGGCCTGTTCGTGCTGGTGCTGCTTGCGGCGCTGGTGGTGCCGTATTTCGTCGACTGGACCGGCTACCGCGCCGAGTTCGAGCGCGAGGCAAGCGCCATCCTCGGCCGCAAGGTCACCGTGCAGGGCGATGCCACGGCAAGGCTGTTGCCGTTCCCCTCGGTGACCTTCTCGAATGTTGCCGTCGCCGGTGGCCCGAACGGCCAGCCGGCCATGACCGTCGAGACGTTTTCGATGGATGCCGAACTGGCGCCCTTCCTGCGCGGCGAGGTGCTGATCTTCGACATGCGGCTGGTGCGGCCGAAGGCGACAATAGACATCGCCGCCAACGGAACCGTCGACTGGGCGATGCGCCCGTCCTCGCCCTTCGACCCCGGCCAGATTTCGATCGAGAAGCTGACGGTGACGGAAGGGCAGGTCGAACTGCGCCATGCCGCAGGCGGCCGCAGCCACATCTTTTCCGAGATCAACTCGACCATTTCGGCCAAGTCGCTGGCCGGCCCCTGGCGCATGGACGGCACGTTGCGGCTGGACGGGTTGCGGACGGCGGTCGCGGCGTCGACCGGCAAAGCCGAACCCTCCGGGCAGATGCGGTTGCGGGTGAAGGCGGACCCCGATGCCTATCCGCTGGTCATCGAGACCGACGGCAATGCTGGCATCGTCAACGGTGCCGCCGTCTATTCCGGCCAGTTCAAGATTTCGGGTGCTGACAAGAATTCAGCCGAGCTGCGCGGCACGGATGGCGAGACGGTCAAGGTCAGCGCCGGCAAGCCCGATCCGGGATTCCGCCTGAACGGCAAGTTCTCGCTCGACCACCAGAAGCTTGGCGTCGATGAATTCCGTTTCGAGACCGGTCCGCTCGAGAATCCCTATACCGCCGACGGCAAGGCCTCGGTCGATCTCGGCCAGAAACCGAGTTTCGCCATCGAAGCCAATGGCGCGCAGGTGCAGTTCGACGAGGCGGTGGGTGCGCCGGCTGGCGCGGGCCTGACGCTGGACCAGCGTATCGCCGGGCTCGAACAGGCGCTGCTCGATCTGCCGAAACCGACCATTCCCGGCACGGTCGAGGTCAAGCTGCCGGCGGTGGTGGCCGGCGACACCACGGTGCGCGACGTTCATCTTTCCGCCGAGCCGGTCGGTGACGGCTGGTCGGTGAAATCGCTGGCCGCGACCTTGCCGGGCCGCACCAAGCTGGAAGCCGACGGCAAGGTCATGCTCAACGTGCAGGGCCATTTCGGCTTCACCGGCTCGTTGCTGCTGGCCGTGGCGCAACCTTCGGGTTTCGCAGCCTGGCTGTCGAAGGATGTCGACGAAGCGATCCGCCGTCTGCCTGCCGCCGGGTTCAAGGCCAAGGTCGATCTCTCGGAAAACCATCAATCCTTCAGCGATCTCGAATTGATCCTGGGCAAGGCGAAGTTTTCCGGCCGCATCGATTCCAGCCAGCCTGACGACGCAAAGCCCTCGGTGCTGATGCGGCTCGAGGGCGGTGATCTCGATGTCGACGGGCTGGCGGCCTTCGCTTCGATCTTCGTCAGCGACAAGGGCGCCAACCGTTTTGCCAGCAGCGACCTCGATTTCCAGATCAAGGCCGGCCCGGTCAGCGCCGGTGGCTTGACCGCCGACACGGTCGATACCGCGCTCAGGCTGCGGGACGGGCTGCTCGAAATCGACAGGCTTTCGGTCGGCGGACTGGCCGGTTCCTCGATCAGCGCCACGGGCCGGATCAAGGATTTTCCGGCGGGCCCGACCGGCAAGCTCGACGCCTCGGTGGTCGCGGTCGACCTGAAGCCGCTGATCGATGTCGCCGCGCAGCATTATCCTGACAATGCCGTGCTGAAGGGGCTCGCGGGCCGCGCCGCCGCTTATCCCGACCTGTTCCAGGATGCGCGCATCGACCTCGTGGCCAGTGCGGCCGACAATGGCGATGGCACCACGGGCCTTGCGGTCAGCGGGCAGGGCAAGGCCGGCGGCTCGGCGTTTTCGGCGTCGCTGTCGGGAAGGGGCGCGGTGGACAAGCTTGCCGACGCGGCGGTGACACTGACTTTCACGGCCAGGAACCCGGACGCAACCGCCTTGCTGGCGCTCTATGGCCTGCCGGCGCTGCCGCTCGGCATGCTGGGCGAAGCAAGCACCGATATCCAGGCCAAGGGCACGTTTGGCGGCGGCCTGGCGACGAGCTTCAGCCTTGCCGGCAACGACTTCAAGGCCGGCTTCGAGGGTACGGTCGCGGACACGCCGCAAGGTCCGACGGCCAAGGGCAAGGTCAATCTCGACGCCTCCGACATCGAACCTTGGCTGATGACGACGGGCATTGGCCTGCCCGGCATGGGCGCCGGCATGTCGACATCGCTGGCCGCGCAGGCGGATTACGGCAATGGCCTGCTGGTGCTCTCCGGGCTCAGCGGCGCCATCAACGAGGCGGCTGTGTCCGGCGACATCAACCTCGATATCAAGCAGGGGGTCGACGGCAAGGATGGCGTGCCGCATCTGGCCGGTGCGCTGGCGCTCGACGAACTCGACCTCGATCCGATGGCGGTGGCACTGTTTGGCGATTCCGCTTTTCTCTTGGACAAGAACGGCGCCGGCAAGAGTGACAATGCCGACAAGAGTGAGAAGGCCGGCGCATGGCCGTCGGCGCCGTTCAGCCAGAAGTCCAGCCTGCCGTTCACCGCCGATCTCGACCTGACCACGGCTTCGCTGGCCGCCGGCCCGTTGGCCACCGCCTATGACGCGGCCTTCTCGCTCAAGCTCGACTCGGAAGGCATTCGGGTCGCCGACCTCAAAGCCAAATTCCTCGGCGGGGCGCTCTCCGGCCTGTTCGAGTTGAAGAACAATGAGGGCACCGGGCTTTTCACCGGACAGATGAAACTGGCGGGTGCCGACCTGGCTGATGTGTTGCCGAATGCGGGCATCGGCGGCAGTGGCGATTTCTCGACGACGCTGTCGACCAGCGGCAAGTCGGTCGACGCGATGATCGCCGCTCTGTCGGGATCCGGCACGGCGACGCTGAAGAGCTTGCAGATCGCCGGCGTCAATCCTGATGCGTTCGGCGCATTCCTCGCCAAGGCGGATGCGATCGGCCGCGATATCGACGCGACCAAGACCGCTGGCTTCGCGCCTGACATCGCAGCCGACGGCAGCTTCGCCGCAAAGGACGCCGAGGTCGCCTTCACGATTGCCGGCGGCACGCTCAGGGCGCCGCCGATCAGCCTTGAAAATCCGGCGGCGACCTTGTCGGCCGACATCACGGCCGACCTTAACGCTAGCACGGTTTCGGCCAAGGGCGCGATCACCTATCGGCCCGGCGACGAAGCGCTGGTCGGCTCCGAGCCGGTCGTGACTTTCACCGCCGAGGGGCCGTTCGGTGCCGTGAAGCGGCAGTTCGACAGCGAGCTGCTGGCGCAGTTCCTGACCCAGCGCGCGCTGGAAAAAGAACAGCAACGCGTCGAGGCGATGCAGGCCGCGCTGCTTGAGAAACAGCGGCTGCGGCGCGAGGTGCGCTACTACGCGGCACTTCAGGATGCCCGCGACAAGGCCGCGGAAGAATTGCGCCAGCAGGAGGAGGCGGCGCGCCTGAAAGCAGAAGCCGACGCCAAGGCGAAAGCGGAAGCCGACGCTCAGGCCCAGGCTGAAGCGGATGCCAAGGCGAAGGCCGACGCGGAAGCGAAAGCCAAGGCGGATGCAGACGCGAAAGCCAAGGCCGATGCCGATGCGAAGGCGGCGGCGGAACAGCAGACAGCGGACGAGGCGGCCAGGGCGCAGGCCGAGCAGGAGCGCCAGAAGGCGGAGGAGGCGATGCGCATTGCCTCTCAGGAAAAAGCCAGGCTCGAAGCCGAGCGCAAGGCGGCGGAACAGGCGCCCAAGGCCGAGCGGGTGCCCGCCAACGACAATCCGCCTCCGGCCAAGCCGAAAACCAATCCGTTCACTGTCGACAATCTGCTGAAGTCGCTGCAGTAGGCGGTAGGACTGGGCTTTCCGGTTGCTCGCCGTCTGGCAATCGTCTCAAAGAAGAAACGTTTCGGCGCCGTCAGCGACGTATCTGGCGTGGCGGAAGTCGCGTATGGTGGCAAGCTTGTCGCCCTGCCAACCCAGCAGGATGAAGTATGTCGGCGCTGCCGCAGGGTCGTTGGGATCGCGCACCAGGATTGCCGGACGGTCTTCGACGAAACCAGGCTGGAAATGCCAATCCTGCACCCGGGAATAATTGCCGAAATAGGTTGCCACCTCCTTGCGGCCGTTCAGCCTTGCCCTGGCCACCAGTTCCAGCCGCACTTCATCGGCCAGCATATCCCGCACGGCGTCGAAATCGCGGGCGTTGAAGCGATCGACATAGGCGTCGAGCAACAGGCGCTCCGATGCACTCAGCCTGGGAACAGGACGATCGTCCTGTTCGACGGCGATCTCACGCAACCGGCCTCGGCCACGGTGCAGCGCGGCCTTGATCGCGGGGATGCTGGTGTCGAGCATGGTGCTGATCTCCTGCAGCGAATAGCCCAGGACGTCCATCATGATGACGCTGCTTCGTTGCGCGACGGGAAGGCGCATGAAACTGTGCAATCCGGCTGCCGCGGCCTGCCGGTCGGCGATGGAATTTGCCGGGTCGGCGATCATGTCCGGCTCCTCGTCGGAGAAGGCCCTCTCGCGGGCGCGGCGGCGCAGGAAATCGAGGGCCGCATTGTGGGCGATGCGGAACAGCCAGCCTTCGGGATTGGCGGTCGGGCCGGCGTTGGGCAAGGCCTCGAATGCCTTGGCCAGCGCCTCCTGCAAGACGTCCTCGCCATCGACGACCGAGCCTGTCATGCGGGCGCAATAGCGGTGCAGCTTGGGGCGCAATTCGCCGAACAAGCGGTCGAAAGGCTCGCGGACTTCGCCTTGACTGTTCATGTACCGGCCGTTCTTGACGTGGTTCTATTCAGGCTACTCGTCCAGCATCCGATAATGGCCCACCACTGTCATCACGTCACGATGCGGCGGTTCGATGCAGCGATCCCTGATGCCATTTTGGAAGGCCTCGAAAGCGGCAAGCCCGGGGATGACGTCGGCATGCTCGTCGGTTTCGATCTCGACGAGATGGACGAAAGTGCCGTCACCGGAGCGCCAGGTCATGTAGCGAACGCCTTCCGGCGATTTGCCGCGCAGTTCCTCGAACACGGCCTTGACCAGGCGCTCGTTCTCGTCGGCCCGGTCCGGCTTCGTCTTGTAGCGTATCAAATGGTGTTTCATCGCGTCGGCTCCTTGGCTGTCACCTGTCCAAGACGCCGCGGCCAGGCCAAAGGATTCGGATTCGAAAAAAATAGCTCGGTATCGGCCCGCACGGACGCCGGGCGTCAGTCTTGGCCCCCATCGAGCAGGCGCCGCAGCATGGGTTCTATGCGCGAGAGCTCGTCGAGATGCGCGGCAGACAACTCGGCCAGGCAATTGTCGGCGCGCTCGGTCAGCCGCAGCAGTACGCGGCGATGATCGTCCTTGTCCTGATCTCGCGCGACCAGTCCCGCCTCGCCGAGGCGGTTGACCAGTTCCACGGCGCTGTGGTGGCGGATGCGCAGGCGTTCCGCCAGGTCGCCGACCGTCACCGGCCCGCCGCCCGGAAATCCCTTGATCGCCAGCAGCGCCTGATGCTGGCGCGGGGTCAGGCCGGCGTCCTCGGCCTGCACCTGGCTGAATTCGAGGAAGCGGCGGATCAGGTAGCGGAATTCGGACAGCCGCTCGTAGTCGGATTGCCTGATGGCGGGGCGTGGTGTCTTGGGTGGCTGCGTCATATCGGAGATGTCTTCGTTTTCCGGTGAAAGCTCAAACGAAATTTCGGGCGGAATGAGCTTGAACAGATATATCGTGTTACGATACATACCCGACCGACACCGGCTGGCCACTTCGACCGTGCCGCAGAACCCGATACGGCCGCCGCCGGGAAGCAACGCCACCATGAAGACCCAAAACTCCAATCCCGGTCATCTCAGGGATTTCACCACGGATGCCCGAGTACTGCTCGTCGCCGCGATAGCGGTGGTGGTGGCGACCGCCGGGCTGTTTGCCGGCATCGTGCTTCTGAAGCTGACCCGGCTGGCCACCAACATCGCTTATTTCGGCCAGTTCTCGCTTGCCGAGATGAAGCTGCAGGATACGCCGCTCGGGCTTGCCGCCGTCATCGTTCCGGTCGTCGGCGCGCTGATCATCGGCCTGATGGCGCGCTATGGCAGCGAGAAGATCCGCGGCCACGGCATTCCCGAGGCCATCGAGGCGATCCTGCTCGGGCGCTCCAGACTGGACGCGAAGGTGGCAATCCTGAAGCCGCTGTCGTCGGCGATCTCGATCGGCTCCGGTGGGCCGTTCGGCGCCGAGGGACCGATCATCATGACCGGCGGCGCCATCGGCTCGCTGATCGCGCAGATGCTGCCGGTCTCAGACAATGAGCGCAAGACGCTGCTGGTCGCGGGAGCGGCGGCCGGCATGACCACCGTGTTCGGCACGCCGATCGCGGCCATCATGCTGGCGGTGGAACTGCTTTTGTTCGAATGGACGCCGCGCAGCTTCATTCCCGTGGCGGTGGCGGCCATCGTGGCGGAGGTGGAGCGCACGATGCTGCACATGCCGGGGCCGATCTTTCCGTTCCAGGGCGGCATGGCGGTTTCCTTCCTCGGCCTTGGCGGCTGGGTGCTGGTCGGCATCTGCGCCGGTCTGTTGTCCGGACTGCTGACGCAGATGGTCTATGCGTGCGAGGACGGCTTCCAGAAGCTGCCCATCCACTGGATGTGGTGGCCGATGCTCGGCGGCCTGGTGGTCGGCATAGGCGGATTGATCGACCCACGGGCGCTCGGCGTGGGGTATGACAACATTGCCGACATGCTGGACGGCCGCACGATCGCGACCGCGGCGCTCCTGCTGCTGGTGGTCAAGGCCGTGATCTGGTCGGTGGCGCTCGGCTCGGGAACATCGGGCGGCGTGCTGGCGCCGCTGTTGATCATGGGTGGCGCAATGGGCGCGGTGCTTGCCGGGATCCTGCCGGTAGCGGACCCGGGCTTCTGGGCGCTGCTGGCCATGGCCGCCACCATGGGCGGCACGATGCGTGCGCCGCTGACAGCCACTTTCTTCGCCGTCGAGCTGACCGGCAACACGCATGTGCTGGTGCCGCTGATCGCGGCCTGTGCGGCGGCGCATGCCGTCACCGTGCTCCTGATGAAGCGTTCGATCCTGACCGAGAAGATCGCCAGGCGAGGGCACCACCTCGTGCGCGAATATCGCGTCGATCCATTCGCCCTCACCAGGGTGCGCGAGGTGATGACATCGGAAGTCGAGAGCGTGCCGGCGACGATGACGCTGCATGGCGCGGCCGCCTTCCTGACCGCGCCGGAAACCCGGCATCCGAGTTTTCCCGTGGTCGATGAAAACAGGCAGGTGCTCGGCCTCATCGATCCGCCGGCGATCCTGCGCTGGCGCCGCGCCGGCAAGCACCGGACGACGACGCTGGGGGAGCTGCTGGCCGGAGGCAAGGTGACGCTGGCCTATCCCGACGAATATCTGGAAGGCCTGTCGGACAAGCTGCTGACGGCCAACGTCTCGCATCTGCCGGTCGTGGCGCGTGAGGATGGAAGGCTGATCGGCTATGTCGGCTGGAAGGATCTGATGCGCGTGCGCTCGCGCAAGCAGGCCGAGGAGCGTGAGCGCTCGACCTTGCTCGGCTTCGGACGCGGGAAAAAGGCGGATGCGGCTGAAAGTGCCTAGTTCAGGCGTTCGTTCCGCGCTTCGCCCACTCCAGGACATAGAGCCTCAGCGCCGAGGACAGGTTGGCATCGCGCGGCCGGGTCTCGTCGATTTCGGCGACAAGGGCGGCGAGCGTCAGCTTTCTCGCCGCCGCGATAGCGAGGAGATCGTCATAGAAGGGCTTTTCGAGGGAATAGCTGGTGCGATGGCCGCGAATGGTCACCGAGCGCTTTTCGACGGCGCTCATTGCCCGTCAGATTGGTTGGAATCGTCAGATTGGCTGGGCTTCTCGCGGCGATGGTCGGCAACGAACCTTTCGCTCTTGTCGGCGATCAGGCGGTCGCGTTGCTTTTCGGCCTTGGTGCGGCCGTGCAAGGCGCGATTCTGACTGGCCGTTTGTTCCTTGTCGGCCCGGGCCTTCTGTTTGCGGAGCTGACGAAGGTTGACGATATCGGCCATGGACCGCGAGCCTATTTTTTGCGGAAGGCGTCGAGCGAGACCACTTCTGCGCCCTTGGTGCCGGCATCGGCGGCCGCGGGCTTCTTCTCCGCTTCGGCGGCGGTCTTCTTCTCGGCCTTCGGCTTCTTCTCGGAGACGATGGTCAGCGGCTCGGGCGCGGGTGCCGCCGGTTCCTCGTCGGGCTGCGCGTCGGTCTTGACGTCGAATTCGAGTTCGAAATTGACCGAGGGATCGTAGAAGCCGCGCACGGCCGAGAACGGGATCTCGAGCTTCTCCGGCACGTCGGAGAAAGAGAGACCGACCTCGAAGCCGGTGTCGGTCACCTTCAGGTCCCAATACTGGAACTGGATGACGATGGTCATCTGCTCGGGATAGCGCTCGCGCAGGCGCGACGACACGCGCACGCCGGGCGCGCCGGTCAGGAAGGTGATGAAGAAATGATGGTTGCCGGGGAGGCCGGTGCGCGCGACCTCGGCCAGGACCTTGCGCATGACGCCGCGCAACGCCTCCTGGGCCAGAATGTCGTAGCGGATGTGGTCGTCGGCCATGAGTTGGGTCGGGTTCCGTTGAATCGTCCGCATAGCTGTAATCAAGCTTGGGCGCGGCGTAAACCTGATATAGACCGCCGCCGCGCCGAAGCGAAGACTATTGCCACCGATTTGATCGGCAAGGCGGCTTCGCCGCAACCGCAAATGTTATGCGTTAGCCAGCGCAGTGTGCTTTTTCGCGCCGGCCGGGGAAGGGCGCTTGCCGAAAGCGCGCAGGAAGGTGCGCACGCCATTCGTTGCCGATTGCACCACCTCGTCCTCGCGCGGCGTGCCGCCAAGCATGAAGGTGGTCTGCAATTCGGCATTGACGAGGCCGAGGAACTGGCGTGCCGCGACGTCGGGATCATCGATCGTGAGGTGGCCGCCATAGGCGAGGCGGGCGAAGCGGGCGGCGATTGCCGGCCATGTCCGGCCCGGGCCCTGTTTACGCCACTCGGCAAAGAGCTCGGGATAGCGCTCGCCTTCGGTCTGGATCAGCTTGCGCAGGAATTTTCCGTCGCGGTTGCAGATGCAATTCTGATTCAGGCGCACGGCAAAACCGACAAGGTCCGCTTCGAGATCCCCGGGCTGATCGGGGAAGGTGGCAATGGTGGCGAAGATGCCGGCGTTGCAGCGCTCGGTCAGGTCGCGCACGACGGCGATGAACAGCTTTTCCTTGTCGCCATGGTGGTTGTAAACGGTCTGGCGTGACACGCCCGCCTCAATCGCGATCAGGTCGATGTTGGCACCGGCGAAGCCTTCTCGGCAGAACACGCCGGCGGCGGCGTCGACGATCGACAGGCGCTTGGCTTCGTGGCCGCGTGGCGGGAAAGTGTCAGGAGAAACGCCCAGTCTCATGAAAATCTATATAGAGGTGATTGACGATTTAGACAAGGCTGTCTAAATTTGTGGACACGATATAAGGGGATTTCACTCCAGAGGGACGAATAAATTCTCTCCAGGAGTCGGAATCCCACGGGATGGAACGTCCTGGGGTAGACGTCGCCTGGCGGCGATAACCAGATTCGAAAGAAGCCAATATCATGAGTCCCAAATTCCTCCGCATCGCGGTCGTGCTCGGCCTGTTGTCCGCCATCGGTCCGTTCGCCATCGACATGTATCTGCCCGCGTTGCCGTCGATCGGCACCGATCTGCGTGCCGGCACCGCCGCCGTGCAGATGAGCCTTTTGATCTTCTTCCTGTCGATGGGCTTCGGCCAGATCGTCGTTGGGCCGATCTCCGACATGGTCGGCCGCAAGCTGCCGCTCTATGGCGGCCTGGCGCTGTTCATGGTCGGCGGTGTCGGCTCGGCAATGGCGCCGACCATCGAGTGGCTGATCGCCTTCCGCTTCCTGCAAGGTCTGGGTGCCAGCGCCGGCATGGCCATTCCGCGCGCCATCGTGCGCGACCTGCACACCGGCAATGAGGCCGCCAAGCTGATGTCGCTGCTGATGCTGGTGTTTTCGGTGTCGCCGATCCTGGCGCCGCTGACCGGCAGCCAGATCATCGAGAATTTCGGCTGGCGCGCCGTGTTCTGGACGGTGACCGGCGCGGCGGTCCTTGCCACCATCCTGCTCGCGACCTCTCTCAAGGAGACGCGGCCGGCGGAAGAACGGGTCGGGTCCTCCTTCGGTACCGCGCTCGCCGGCTACCGTTTCCTGATGGGCGACCGTAATTTCCTCGGCCTGGTGGCGATCGCCGGCTTCGGCATTGCGAGCTTCTTCGTCTACCTGTCGAGCTCGTCCTTCATCCTGATCGACCATTATGGGCTGTCGCCTTCGGTCTACAGCGTGTTCTTCTCGATCAATGCGGTTGCCTTCATCGGCATGTCGCAACTGACCGGCCTGCTTTCCGAACGTTTCGGGCTGAAGCGCGTGGTGTGGGTGGCGGTGACCGGCTACGCCACGACGATGGTTGTGCTGTTCGCCGTCATGGCGACGGGCGTCGACCGGCTCGATGTGATGGCGGCCCTGCTGTTCGTCGGCTACGGCTTCCTCGGCCTGGTTATCCCGACCACATCGGTGCTGGCGATGGAAGAGCATGGCGAGATCGCCGGCACGGCGTCGGCACTGATGGGCACACTGCACTTTGCCATCGGCGCGCTTGCCATGGGCGTTGCCGGCGTGTTCTTCGACGGCACGCCGTTTCCGATGGTCGCCGGCATCACGCTCTGCGCGGTGATATCGTTCGCGCTGGCGAAGGTCACGCTTGGCCGCTCGCGGGAAGCCGTCGAAGCGCCGGCGGAATAGGCAACCCTCGATGAATCAGGAAAGGCCGGGTCGATCCCGGCCTTTTTTGTGCCGGAGGCATTGCGGACGACACAAGCTGCAGTCGTTTATCCTGGCGCAAAACCGGCGTTTGCCCGGGGTTTACGACTGCTCTCTGGCGCTCAGCCGAGTTCCTGGGCGAGTCCGATGAGAAGCCCTTCGGGCCCACGGATGTAGCAGAGCCGATACACATCCTTATACCGGACCACTTCACCCACGAGCTGCGCGCCGCGCGCGCGGAGCCGCTCAAGCGTATCGTCGATGTCGTCCACGGTGAACATGACGCGGAGATAGCCCAGGGCGTTGACCGGGGCGTTCCGGTGATCCGCGACGACAGGCGGCGTGAGGAAGCGGGAGAGCTCCAGCCGGCTGTGACCGTCCGGTGTGCGCATCATGGCAATCTCGACATGCTGATCGCCCAGTCCGGTGACACGCCCGGCCCATTCTCCTTCGATCGTGGCCCGCCCTTCGAGCTCGAGGCCGAGTTCGCGAAAGAAATCGATCGTCACCCCGAGGTCTTCGACGACGATTCCTACATTGTCCATCCGCTTGAGCGCCATGTTTCCGATCTCCAAGATGTCGGTTCAATCCACAATGTTTCGCCGGGTTCCAACAACGCGCATGAAAGGCCGGGCCGGTGGTCCGGCCGCTTTATGCTCGCGATGCCAGCGACAATCCAGCAGCGTCGAGGAGGCAGCGCACGCGCTCCTCGACTGGCGCAAGCGGCAAGGTCACCAATTCGTAGCCAAGTTCGGCACAGACGCCGGCCACTGATTGGCAAGTGCGCTCGGCCTCGTCGAGCGTTTGCCTGCGCTCTTCGTCCTGGGTGAAGAGGCGCGAAGTTTCGTCGGCCCGAGCCGTTGTGCGTGACGCAAATTGAAGGGGAGAAGTGGAGGTTTCTGTTGCCAGGTACCTCCGAACCCCGCCTAGAAGTGCGAACCCCTAGGGCTTGATTTGAAGCTATCGCACTGCATTAAGCAGCGAGACGTGCTTCCGCATAGTTGTCGTTGGCAACTATAAGTTTAGCCCGATAACGGTGGTACAATGCCGGGCAAAAGTACGATCTTTACACCTTCGTCGATCCTATTTCGCCCCCAGCAAAAACCGCTCTATCGTCGACAGCGGCTTTTGGTGGAGGCGCCGGGTACCGCCCCCGGGTCCGAACGGCTTATTTCATCGCCCATTTATCGCCATAGTCGGTCAAGCCGACAAAACGAATATAGGGGGCGTCGCGTGGAAATGAAAGGCCGCAATGGCGGTTTGTCCCTGTGTCAAATCGCGACGCCGAGGGTTGACTTGGGCGCGGTCACAACCGAAGCTTTGCGAGCGGTGAGGAGTTACCGACCTTGCGCACAAGTTGCCAAGCGCGCCACAGCCCTCATCGATCGGATCCGTGGCGCCGACGAGGGGAATTTTGATGGCCGATTATCTTGCGGATGTGAAGAAATATGACGCCGCGGCAAACGCCGATGCGGTCGAAAAGATCGTCAAGCATCTGGGCATTGCGCTGAGGAACCGCGACTCCTCCCTGGTGTCCTGCACGGACCCGAAGGAATTGGCGCGGGTCAAGGAGAACTGGGTGGCCAAGAAGCTCGGCGTCAGCGACGGGGCGAAAGCCGACGCTGCGATCGAGAAGACCTGCAAGGCGATGCACGCCGACAACACCAAGAACCGCGTGACCTTCTACTATCTGGTGGCCAAGGATCTGGGCAAGCTCGGCTCCCTCTAGGACCTTTTTTGGTCACTCCCTTCTGGCGGCCGGCTGGCGATTTTCCGCGTTTCCGGTTCGCCAGAGCGAGCGCTGAGACAGTTTCTCCCCTGGATAGGGAAACTTCAGACAAGCGTGGCGTCAGCGCCCACATGCGCTATGATCGGCAAATCTCGAATCGAGCCCGGAACCGATGCGCCAATATCTAGACCTCTTGCAGCATGTGCTGGACAACGGCGCCGATCGCGGCGACCGTACCGGCACTGGCACGCGCTCCGTCTTCGGCTACCAGATGCGCTTCGATCTGGTGCGCGGCTTTCCGGTCACCACCACCAAGAAGCTGCACCTGAAGTCGATCATCCATGAACTGCTGTGGTTCCTGGCCGGCGACACCAACATCAAGTACCTGAGGGACCATGGCGTTTCGATCTGGGACGAATGGGCCGACGAGAATGGCGACCTCGGTCCGGTCTACGGCAAGCAGTGGCGGTCCTGGCCGGACGGCCACGGCGGCTCGATCGACCAGATCGCCAATCTTCTCAAGGAGATCCGCCGCAATCCTCAATCGCGGCGGCTGATCGTCTCGGCCTGGAATCCCGCCGAGGTGGAAGCCATGGCGTTGCCGCCTTGCCACTGCCTGTTCCAGTTCTACGTGTCCGAGGGCAGGCTTTCCTGCCAGCTCTACCAGCGCTCCGCCGACGTCTTCCTCGGCGTGCCGTTCAACATCGCGTCCTATGCGCTGCTGACGCTGATGGTGGCGCAGGTGACGGGGCTGAAGCCAGGCGATTTCGTCCACACGCTCGGCGACGCGCATCTCTACTCCAACCATTTCGAGCAGGCGCGCGAACAGTTGCAGCGCACGCCGAGGGCGCTGCCGACGATGTGGATCAATCCGGACGTGAAGGACCTGTTCGCCTTCCGCTTCGAGGATTTCCGGCTGGAAAACTATGTCGCCGATGCCTCGATCAAGGCGCCGATAGCGGTATGACACTCGAAAGGAGCGTGCTGCAGGCCATAGCCAACGCGAAGCTGTACGACGCAGAATTTTTGTTTCAGAATGAGCGCTATTCGAATGCGTACTATCTCTTTGGTTACGCTGCAGAAATTGCGATCAAGTCAAGAATTTCGAGGCTTTTTCGATCAGATGCCATTCCTGACAAAAAATTCGTTCAAGACATTTACAGCCATGACCTCAACAGGCTCATAGCGTTGGCGGGTCTTTCTGCAGACCTTACAGAAAGCCGGACGGCATCGCCTGTGTTCGATGGCCATTGGTCAGCGGTCTCAGATTGGAATGAAGCTTCGCGTTACGATATGATAGATGTGTTTGAGGCGACGGCTATGCGGAACGCTATGGTCGATGAAGAACAGGGAATATTCAGATGGCTTCAGGAGCGTTGGTAAGGACCGACATTGATGCCGGCATCAACTTAATTCGCGCACTTGATGACAAGGGATTCGGAGTCGCGGCCGCGCTATGGTTGTACAACGGCGATGTCGACAATTGGCGCATGATCATCGCCTATCGCGGCCCCAGAAAGGATCTTGAGAAAAAATATCTCGATGCGGCAACCATCGCCGCCGACTGGCGTAAGGCACGTCCGCAAGAACCCATTCTAGATCTTAGCAAGGTCAAGATCACATCGGCTGACGACCGGCTGATCGCCGGCCTAGGTATCGCCATGCGGGTTGATGGACTGGGTGAGGTGCGATTTTCTCATAACACCATCAATGGCATCTATGTCGAAGATGCTTTGATTCATAGACTTGCTGCCTGACAAACTTCGATAGGGGCTGAGATCTTCTATCCACCTCGAAGTCCGCGCCTGCTGCGGCGCGATCGGCTTGGAAAAGGCGCGGTCAGGCTTGAGATCGAGCAGCGGCGTGCCCTCAACGCTATCCATGTCGGACACCGGCGTCGATCCCTCGACGTCAGCGAGCGCAACGTAAATGCACCGCAAGGTTCCGTCGTTGTCCGAGTTCTGCTTGACGAGGTCGCGTCTGGCAGATGCAGCCAATAGAGCGCCTCCAGCCGCTCGAATTCTTCACGTCTTCCAGAGCCTGCCGCCCCGTTTCGATCCGACGGCCACGGCAATCCCTCATGACCTAGCGCGGCGTGACTAGGCGGGAGGCCCAAGGCGCGCCAAGAAGGTGCTTTCCAGCGCAGGCCTTCCCTTGTTATATCCATGCGGATATATCGGTTGGCAGGCTTGAGCCGACCGGATTTCAAACCCAGGGAGAGTTTTCGATGACGCGCAAAGGTTTCGGGTTGAGGACGATCGCCATTGGCGGTTTTGCAGCGGCGTTGATGGCGGCAATGCCGGCAGCGCACGCGGAAGACAAGGTCGTGGTGTTCGCGGCGGCCAGCCTCAAGGACGCGCTCGACGCGGTGAACAAGGCCTGCGAAGCCGATGTCGGCGAGGCCGCGACCGTCTCCTATGCCGCGAGTTCGGCGCTGGCCAAGCAGATCGAGGGCGGGGCACCGGCCGACGTCTTCATCTCGGCCGATCTCGACTGGATGAAATATCTCTCCGACAAGAAGCTGACCAAGCCCAATACGGAAGTGAAGTTGCTCGGCAACAAGATCGTGCTGGTGGCGCCGAAGGATTCGACTGTCGAAGCCAAGATCGAGAAGGGCTTCGATCTCGCCAAGCTGGTCGGCGACGGCAAACTCGCCATGGGCGACTTCAAGGCCGTGCCAGCCGGCAAATATGGCAAGGCGGCACTCGAATCGCTCGGCGTCTGGTCCTCGGTCGAGAGCAAGGTGGCGCAGGCCGAGAATGTCCGTGCGGCCCTGAAGCTGGTTTCGACCGGCGAAGCGGTCCTCGGTGTCGTCTATGCCACCGACGCGCACGCCGAAAAGGGCGTCAAGGTGGTCGGCACCTTCCCAGAGGATTCACACCCGCCGATCATCTATCCGGTTGCCCAGACCGCCGATTCGAAGGACAAGGACACACCGGCCTTCCTGAAGTGCCTGCAATCCGCCAAGGCCGGCGCACTCTTCAGGGAACAGGGCTTTACCGTGCTCACGCCGAGCAACTGAGCTCGAAAAGGCCCCGATACCGCAACATGACCTGGCTGCTGGACCTCACTCCCGACGAATGGAATGCGGTCCGGCTGTCCATCAAGGTGGCGACGGCTGCGATGCTGGCCAGTCTGCCGCCGGGCATAGCGATCGCGCTGCTGCTTGCCCGGGGGAAATTCTGGGGCAAGACACTGCTCAACGGGCTGGTGCATCTGCCGCTGATCCTTCCCCCCGTGGTGACCGGTTATCTCTTGCTTTTGACTTTCGGCAGGCGCGGCCCGGCCGGTGCATTCCTCGCCGAACATTTCGGCATCGTCTTCTCGTTTCGCTGGACGGGTGCCGCCCTTGCCTGCGGCGTCATGGGCTTTCCCCTGATGGTGCGCGCGATTCGGCTGTCGATCGAGGCGGTGGACCGCAAGATGGAGGCGGCCGCGGGCACGCTCGGCGCCAACCCTGTGTGGGTGTTCGGCACCATCACGCTGCCGCTGATCCTGCCCGGGCTGATCGCCGGCGCCATTCTGTCCTTCGCCAAGGCGATGGGCGAGTTCGGCGCCACGATCACTTTTGTCTCCAACATCCCCAACGAGACGCAGACGCTGCCGACGGCAATCTACACCTTTACCCAGGTGCCGGGCGGCGACGAAGGGGCGCTGCGGCTGACGCTGATTTCCATCATCATTTCGATGGCGGCACTGGTCGCCTCGGAAGTGCTGGCGCGGCGCGTCGGCCGGCGGATGGACATCGAATGAGCGTCCTTGTCGACATCGGACATCGGCTTGGCGATTTCGCCATCGATGCCCACTTCGAGAGCGCCGGACGGCTGACGGCGCTGTTCGGGCCATCCGGTTCGGGCAAGACGACGCTGATCAACATGATTGCCGGGCTGATCCGGCCCGACAAGGGGCGCATCGAGGTCGACGGCCGGGTGCTGGTCGATACCGGTGCCGGCATTTTCGTGCCAAGGCACAAGCGCCGCATCGGCATGGTGTTCCAGGATGCGCGCCTGTTTCCGCATATGAGCGTACTGAGCAATCTGCGCTACGGCCGTTGGTTCACGCCGGCGGCGGAACGCTACGCGGATATGGATGCCGTTGTAGAATTGCTGGGCATCGGCCCGCTGCTTGGGCGACGGCCGGCAAGGCTCTCGGGCGGCGAGAAACAACGCGTGGCGATCGGCAGGGCGCTGCTTGCCAGCCCCAGGCTGCTGCTCATGGATGAGCCGCTGGCCTCGCTCGACGAAGCCCGAAAGGCCGAGATCCTGCCCTATATCGAGCGACTGCGCGACGAAACGAAAATCCCGATCGTCTATGTCAGCCATTCGGTTGGCGAGGTGGCGCGGCTGGCCAGCGATGTGGTGATGCTGGCGCAGGGCAAGGTCATCGCCAGCGGGCCGACCGAGGCAGTCATGCAAAGGCTCGACCTGTTGCCGGCCGAAGAGCGCGGCGAGGGGGGCGCCGTGCTGGATACGAAGGTGCTGCGTCACGACGAGACTTTCGGCATGACCGTGCTCGGTTCGGCCGCCGGTGAGATCCGCGTGCCGCGCCTTGAGATGAAGCCCGGGGCTCCGGTGCGTATCCGCATTCGTGCTCGCGACGTGATGATCGCCACGGAAAAACCGATCGGCCTCAGCGCGCTCAACATCTTGCCGGGCACGATCGTCGCGATCAGCCCGGGCGAGGGACCGACGGTCGAGATCGGCATCGACTGCGATGGCGCAACCGTGCTGGCTCGCATCACGGAACAGTCGCGGCAGGCGCTGAAGCTGCGGCTTGGCGGCAAGGTCTTCGCGGTGGTCAAGACCGTGAGCTTCGACCGGGCGAACACCGGCGCCGGCTTGCCGCTCGAGGTCGACGGCTGACAGGCGCGGTGATCACCGCTATATTGTTTTGGAATAACGGTCGCCGAAGCTGAAGCGATCGCGGAGGAGCAAAAATGCCGTCGCTGAGCTTGCGGATAAATCTCGATCCGGACGGACGGATAGGCCCTGGCAAGATCGAGCTTCTGGAGCACATCGCCACGTTCGGTTCGATCTCGGCCGCCGCGCGCGGCATGGAGATGTCCTACAAGCACGCCTGGGATCTGGTCGAGGACATGAACCGGGTGTTTGGTAAGCCGCTGGTTTCGGCGCAGACCGGAGGCCGCAAGGGCGGCGGCGCGCAGCTGACGACGGTCGGCCTGGCGGTGGTCAGCCGCTTTCGCGCCATCGAGCGCGCGGCGTCCGCCGCGGCGGCGACGCATATGGATGCGCTCCAGGCCGAAATTGAAGCGGGGTAGGGAACAGTCAGTAGTCAGTAGTCAGTAGTCAGTAGTCAGTAGTCAGTAGTCAGTGGTCAGTGGTCAGTAGTTGGTTGGCTTCACTACTCACTACTCACTACTCACTACTCACTACTATTCCTGCTTCCGCAGCAAATACGTGTCCATGATCCAGCCTTTTTCCCGGCGGGCTTCGTCGCGGCGCTTTTCGATTTCGGCGCCGACATCGCCTAGGCGGCCGGAGATGATGATCTCGTCCGGCGTGCCGAGATAGGCGCCCCATTGGATGAAAAGGTCCTTGTCGGCCAGCGTGTTGAAGGCGCATTTGCCGTCGAGCATGACGACTGCGCTGCCGGCATTGTCCGGCATGCCTTCCTCGGTCAGGCGGCGGCCGGTGGTGATTAGCACGGGATCGCCGATGCGGTTCAGCGCCGTTTTGTGGCTGGCGGCCAGCGCCTGGATGGCAGTTATGCCGGGGATGACTTCCAGCTCGAAGGCGACACTGCCCCTCAGGCGCACGCGCTCCAGGATGCGCAGGGCGCTGTCGTAGAGCGAGGGGTCACCCCAGATCAGGAAGGCGCCGCAACCGTCCCCGGCGATCTCGTCGCGGATCAGCCCCTCGTAGATGGCGGCGATCGCCTCATGCCAGTCGTCGACCGTCGAGCGATAGGAAGACGTTGGTTCGGCGCGCACCGGCACGTCGAACTCGACCCGGCGTGAGGTCGGGTTGGTGACGAAGCGGTCGCAGATCCCGCGCCGCAGGTCGGCAAGGTCTGTCTTGTCGGCGCCCTTGTCGGGAATAAACAGGACGTCCGCCCGGTTCAGGCCCGATATGGCCTGAACCGTCATGTGGTCGGGATTGCCGGCGCCGATGCCGATGACGAGAAGCTTGCGCATGCGGCGAACTCCTGCCCGATCGTGACCTGTTAGTCCAGACCGCGTGCGTGCCCAGACCGCATGCGTGTCCAGACCGCGTGCGTGCCCAGACCGCATGCGTGTCCGGACCGCATGCGTGAGCACTGACGCGGAAGGGCTTTGAAACGCCGCATTGAAAGGGCTAGGGTCCCGCGGGCATTCTCGCCGAGGGGGCTTTCATGCTGCGATATGTTTTGACCACCGTACTGGCCCTGTCGGCGGCGCCTGCATTGGCCAATGATTCGGTTGCCGAGCTTGGCACCGGCGGCCTGGTCCTGTCGCGCAACGACGCCGTGGCGATGCAAAGTGAGGATCTTTTCATCTCGCCCGAAAAGGTGACGGTGGATTACGTCTTCCACAACAACACCAACAAGGATGTCGACGCGATCGTGGCCTTCCCGATGCCCGACATTTCCGGCGATCCCGAAGAGATGCCGGCGATCCCTGAAAACCAGAGCGACAACTTCCTCGGCTTCGAGGTGACGATCGACGGCGCGCCGGCAAAGCCGCAACTCGAGCAGAAGGTGTTCGCGCTCGGCATCGACATCAGCGCCGATTTGAAGGCGCAAAACGTGCCCTTCAATCCGTTCGGCGATGCCGCCAAGGCGGCGCTGGCGAAGCTGCCGCAAGCGGTGGCTGACGACTGGGTCAACCGCGGCATCATCATCGAGGATGCGGAGGCCGACAGTGGCCAAAAACTCGGCTATTCGCCGTTCTGGCAATTGCGCTCGATCTATTGGTGGCGCTCGGCCTTCCCGGCCAACAAGGACGTTCACGTCTCGCACCGCTACAAGCCGAGCGTCGGCGGCACGTCGTCTGTCAGTTTTTTCAATGAGGGCCAGTTCCAGGGTTCATACGCAGCCTACAAGACCCGCTACTGCATGGACAACACATTCGAGAACGCGGTGCGCAAGGCGGCGAAGGACAATGTGGACGGCTATCCCAAATTCTACGAAAGCCGCATCGCCTATATCCTGACCACCGGCGGCAACTGGGCGGCGGGCACCATCGGCAAGTTCAAGCTGACCGTCGACAAGGGCAACCCGAAAGCCCTGGTCTCGTTCTGCGGCGACAACGTCAAAAAGGTCGGGCCGACGAGTTTCGAGATGACGGCGCACGATTTCTATCCCGAGCACGATATCGATATCCTCCTGCTCGAACCGTCGGACAGCAATGGCGGGGACGCAAATTGATGCATGTCGCGATCTACGTCGCCATTGCCGAGAACGGCGTGATCGGGCGGGATGGTGGGTTGCCCTGGCGGCTCTCCACCGACCTCAAGCGCTTCAAGGCCGACACGATGGGCAAGCCCATCATCATGGGCCGCAAGACCTATGAAGGCATCGGCCGGCCGCTGCCGGGCAGGCTGAACATCGTCGTCACCCGCGACAAGGCGTGGCGCGCCGAGGGCGTCGAGGTGGCGCATACGCTGGAAGCCGCGATCCAGCTGGCAACGGTGCGCGGACGCTGCATGACAGGCGTCGACGAGGTCTGCATCATCGGCGGCGGCGAGATCTATGCCCAGGCGCTGCCGCTGGCCGACCGCCTGCACGTCACCCATGTGCTGGCCGCCGTCGACGGCGACGCGTATTTCCCGCCGATCGACCCTGATACATGGCGCGTGGTCAGTTCGCAGGAGGTTCCGTCAGGAGAAAAGGACAGCCATGCGACGCGCTATACAGTTTACGAGCGCCGCCGCGGGATGGTTTGAAGACAAAAACGGCATTTAAGGACGACAAAGGGTCGCTACCGGCCCAAAACGGATGAAGTCGACGGGCATCGCGTTGAAAGCGTGCCGTGGCGTCCCTATAGAAGAACGACACTGGATTTGCGCCGTACCCGCGGCGCTTGAGGGAATTCCAAGCGAAAGGACATTCATGCCCTGGAACGACAAAGGTGGCGGAGGCGGCGGCCCGTGGGGTGGCGGCGGCAACAATCAGGGACCCTGGGGGCAGGGACCCAAGGGGCCGAGCGGCCCGCAGGGGTCGCCTCCCGACCTCGAGGACATCATTCGCCGTGGCCAGGATCGGCTGAGGCGCGCGCTGCCCGGCGGCGGTGGCGCCAGTCCGGCCGTGTTTGGGCTGATCGCCGCGGTGCTGGTCGTTCTGTGGGCCTTCCAAGCGGTCTATACCGTGCAGCCCGACGAGGTCGCGGTCGAACTTCGCTTCGGCAAGCCGAAGGCCGAGCTTTCCCAGCCTGGCCTGCACTTCCATTGGTGGCCGCTTGAAACCGTCGAGACGGCCAAGATTTCAGAGCAGCTCGTCGACATTGGCGGTGGCAACACCAGCGGCAACGGCCTGATGCTCTCGGGCGACCAGAACATCGTCAATGTACAGTTTTCGGTGGCCTACCAGGTCTCCGACCCCCGCGCTTACCTGTTCGACGTTTCCGACCCGGACGGCATGCTGCGGCAGGTTGCCGAGAGCGCCATGCGCGAAGCCGTCGGCCGCCGGCCGGCACAGGACATTTTCCGCGACGACCGCCAGGGTATAGCGGCCTCGGTGCGCGAGATCATCCAGACGACGCTGGACGGCTACAAGGCCGGTCTCAACGTCAACGCCGTCTCCATCGAGGATGCAGCGCCGCCACGCGAGGTGGCAGATGCATTCGACGAGGTGCAGCGTGCCGAGCAGGACGAGGACAAGTTCGTCGAGCAGGCCAATCAGTATTCAAACCAGAAGCTCGGCCAGGCACGCGGCGAGGCAGCCCAGGTCCGCGAAGACGCGGCCGCCTACAAGAACCGTGTGGTGCAGGAAGCCGAAGGCGAGGCCCAGCGCTTCATTTCGGTCTACGACGAATATGCCAAAGCCCCCGATGTCACGCGCAAGCGCCTTTATCTGGAAACCATGGAGAGGGTTCTGAAGGACTCGAGCAAGGTCATCGTCGAGCAGGGCAACGGACAAGGTGTCCTGCCCTATCTGCCGCTGCCCGCATTGCAGCCAAAACCGCCGGCGCCGGCTGCCCCCGCCGCGAGCACGGGAGGTACCCAGTGATGATGGCCAACCGTCTTCCCATCTTCGTCGTCGTAGCGGCGGTCATCCTGTTCCTGATCTATTCCTCGGTCTTCGTGGTCAATGCGCGCCAGCAGGCGCTGGTGCTCCGGTTCGGCGAGATCGTTGACGTCAAGAGCGAGCCAGGCATCTACTTCAAGGCGCCGTTCTCCTTCTTCGACGCCGACACGGTGCAGCTGATCGAGAACAGGGTGCTGCGCTTCGATCTCGACAATATTCGCGTCCAGGTGTCGGGCGGCAAGTTCTATGAGGTCGATGCCTTCATCGCCTACCGCATCTCGGATCCGCGCGTCTTCCGTGCGGCGGTGTCGGGTCAGATCGAACTGGCCGAAGCGCGGCTCAGGACGCGTCTCGACGCTGCGTTGCGCCGCGTCTACGGCCTGCGCGATTTCGAGGCCGCGCTCTCCGAAGAGCGTGCCGTGATGATGCGCGAAGTTCGCGATCAGCTCAGGCCCGACGCCACGTCGCTCGGCTTGCAGATCGAGGATGTCCGCATCCGCCGCACCGATCTGACGGCCGAAGTTTCACAGCAGACCTACGACCGCATGAAGGCGGAACGCCTGGCGGAGGCCGCGCGGCTGAGGGCACGCGGCAACGAAGCGGCACAGCGCATTACGGCACGGGCCGATCGTGAAGTGGTCGAGATCGTTGCCGAAGCGCGGAAGGAGTCCGAGATCCTGCGCGGCGAGGGCGAAGCCCAGCGCAGCGCCACCTTCGCGGGAGCCTATCAGCGTGATCCGGCCTTCTTCGACTTCTACCGGTCGATGAATGCCTATGGCACCGCGCTGGACAGCACCGGGACCACCATGGTGCTGTCGCCAAGCTCGGAGTTCTTCCGCTACTTCCGCGATCCCGACGGCAAGGAAGGGCCGGCGAAGCCGACATCGCCGGCACCCGCCGCGCCGGCGGCGGCACCTGCCGCGCCGACGACACAGCCCAGCACCGGCCAGTAACGGCCGGTGCAGGACTTCTTCGCGGCGATAGGCCTGGTCCTTGTCATAGAGGGCCTGGTCTATGGCGGCTTCCCCCGCTTTGCGAGGAAGCTCGCGGGCGAAGTGCTGTCGATGCCGGAGAATGCACTGCGGATTGGCGGGCTGGCCGCCATCGCCATCGGTGTCGGCATCGTCTGGCTGGTGCGGGGCGGGTAAAGGCGTCCGGTTTGCGGAATAACACTCGATTTACACTCCGCCGATAGCCATAGCCGCAAACGTGCCGTATTTCTTACCATCATGGCGCGACACGGCGTTTTCGTCGAAGCGCTTTTCTCTTTCAGAAATGCCGGGAGGCTTCTCGATGACATCCAACACCCTTTTGCGCGCCGCTCGACGGACGTTGGTCGCCGGTACGGCAGCGCTTGTCCTGGGCACTGCCGCCATCCCGTCCTTCGTGACGCCGACATTCGCCGCCGACGGGCCTGCCTCGGTCGCCGACCTGGCGCAAGGCGTGCTCGGCGCGGTCGTCAACATCTCGACCTCGCAGACGGTGAAGGGCACCGAAGGGCCGGGCGCCGTGCCGATGCCGCAGCTGCCAGAAGGCTCGCCCTTCCAGGACTTCTTCGACGACTTCTTCAAGAACCGCGGTGGCGACAAGGACAATGGGTCCCAGAAGGTGCAATCGCTCGGTTCGGGTTTCGTCATTGACGCCGAGCAAGGCATCGTCGTCACCAACAACCACGTGATCGCCGATGCCGACGACATCGAGGTCAATTTTTCCGATGGCGTGACCTTGAAGGCGACGCTGGTCGGCACCGATACCAAGACCGACGTCGCGGTGCTGAAGGTCGATCCGAAAGGCCACAAGCTGACGGCGGTGAAATTCGGCGATTCCACCAAGATGCGCGTCGGCGACTGGGTGATGGCGGTCGGCAATCCGTTCGGCCTCGGCGGCACCGTCACCGTCGGCATCGTCTCGGCACGCAACCGAGACATCAATTCGGGCCCTTATGACGATTTCATCCAGACCGATGCGGCGATCAACCGCGGCAATTCGGGCGGACCGCTGTTCAACAGCGCCGGCGAGGTCATCGGCATGAACACCGCGATCATTTCGCCGTCCGGCGGCTCGATCGGCATCGGCTTCTCCATTCCCTCGCAGCTCGCCTCGGGCGTCGTCGAGCAGTTGCGCCAATATGGCGAGACGCGGCGCGGCTGGCTCGGCGTGCGCATCCAGCCGGTGACGGACGACATCGCGGAAAGCCTGGGCATGGCGACCGCCAAGGGCGCGCTGGTGGCCGGCGTCATCAAGGGCGGACCAGTCGACAACGGCACCATCCAGGCCGGCGACGTCGTCATCAAGTTCGACGGCAAGGACATCCATGAAATGCGCGACCTGCCGCGCGTCGTGGCCGAAAGCCCAGTGGGCAAGGCCGTCGACGTGCTGATCGTGCGCAAGGGCGTCGAGCAGACGGTGAAGGTGACGCTCGGCCGGCTCGAGGATGGCGAGAAGCTCGCCAGCGGCGAGAATGGCAACACCGACCAGAACAAGGGCGGCGACAAGGCTCCGGCTGTCTCGACCGCCGCAGTGCTTGGCATGACGGTCGGCGAACTCAATGACGAGACGCGCAAGAAGTTCAGCATCGCCGGAGATGTCTCCGGCGTCGTCATCACCGACGTGGCAAAGGACTCCGCCGCCGCCGAACGCGGTATCCAGCCGGGCGAAGTGATCACCGAGATCGCGCAGGAATCGGTCGCCACGCCCAAGGACGTCATGGACAGGATTGGCGCGCTGAAGGAGCAGGGGCGCAAGAACGCGCTGCTGATGCTGGCTTCGAAGACCGGTGAGCTCAGGTTCGTGACGATCCGGATGGATTGATGTCCGGCAGGTCTCGTGTTGAAACATCCCATGGGATGTATTACTTTGGGCTGTGAAGCGGATTGTCCTGGACACAAACGTTTTGACGGCAGGCGTGCGAAGCAGGAATGGTGCTTCGTTCGCCGTCCTCCGGTTGGTTGCTGATCGGCGGCTTTGTCCGTTGGTGACGACGGCACTGTTTCTTGAATACGAAACGGTTCTATCTCGCCCCGAACAGAGCGCGATTCATGGATTGTCCGCTGCCGACCTGGACCGCCTGCTGGCTGGCTTTGCCGCATTGGCAGAACCAGTAGAGTTGCATTTCCTCTGGCGCCCGCAACTGAATGATCCGAAGGATGAAATGGTGCTCGAGGCTGCAATAAATGGTCGTGCGGATGCCTTAGTCACCCATAATCGCCGGGATTTTGTGGCTGCGGCAGGCCGTTTTGACGTCCCAGTTATCAGTCCTGCCGAACTGCTGGAAGGATTTCGAATATGAGCAAGGCAACCTATCCTTTGAAGCTTCCACAGTCGGTCAAGGAGGCAGCCGCGCGCTTGGCAAAGGCCGACGGTGTATCGCTCAATCAGTGGATCGCTTCTGCCGTGGCGCAGAAGGTCGGAGCAATGGAAACGGCGACCGATTTCCTGCGTCGCAGGGCAGGAGGTGCATCGGGCGACGACTTCGCAAAAATGCTCGACCGCGTCGCCGCCGCATCGCCACAACCTGGCGACGAACTCCCTTCGGACAGGCATTGATCAGCCGCGGTTCGCCTGCCAGTCTTGGCGAGACAGCCGGTAGAACACATTCCGCTTGAGCGCGGGATGGCTGTCGGGAATGCCGGGATGATCGAAATCGGCGGAGGGATCGGCTGTCATGCCGAGACGTTCCATGACGGCAGTCGAGCGGCGGTTGTCGGCGACGGCGAAGGAAACGATTTCGTCGAGGGCCAGTGTCTCGAAACCGTAGGCCAGCCATGCCTCGGCGGCCTCGGTGACATAGCCCTTGCCCCAAAATTCGGGCGCCAGCCGCCAACCGATCTCGATCATGCTGGCCGGCAGGAACGGCAGGTGATCGGTTCCGGTTATGCCGACAAAGCCGATGCATTCGCCCGTGGCAACGATCTCAGCGGCGGCGAAGCCAATGCCGTCGCGATCGATGGCGGCGCGGAACTCATCCATCTTGGCGTCGGCGGCGGCACAGTCGCGGCGAAACGGGAAGAACTCCATCACGCGTTCATCGGAATTGATGCGATGGAACAGTTGGCGATCGCGATCCTCCCAATTGCGCAGGATCAGTCGTTTGGTACGGATTGGTTTCATTGCACGAATTCTTCCTGCCGGTAGCCCTGCAAATAGAGCAGCCCGGTTAGGTCGGCATGGTCGATCCGGACTTTTGCCTGCGCCGCGACGCTAGGCTTGGCATGGAGCGCGACACCGGTGCCGGCCAGGCGGATCATGTCGAGATCGTTGGCGCCGTCGCCAACGGCGATGGCATCGGCCGGCGTCAAGCCAAGGCGCGCACAGATTTCGAGCAGCGCCTCGGCCTTGGCGGCGCGGCCGAGGATCGGCTCGCCGACCAGCCCGGTGAAGCGTCCATCCTGGTCGAGCAGGCTGTTGGCGCGGTTTTCCTGAAAGCCAAGCATCGCAGCGATGCGCGTGGTGAAGACCTCGAAACCGCCCGAGACGAGTGCAGTCCAGGCGCCGTTGGCGCGCATGGTTTGGACCAGCGCGCGGCCGCCCGAGGCCAGCGTCAGCCGATTGGCGACGATATGCTCGACCACGGCGGCATCGAGACCCTTGAGCAGCGCCACGCGCTCGCGCAGCGCCGGCTCAAAGGCGATCTCACCATTCATCGACCGCGCGGTGATGGCCGCCACGTGATCCTTGACGCCGATCTCGTCGGCCAGTTCGTCAATGCACTCCTGGTCGATCATGGTCGAATCCATATCGGCGAGAAGGATTTTCTTGCGGCGTGTTTCAGCCTGCTGGACGATCACATCGATGGGCTCAACGGCCAATGCGGCACGAAGCCTTGCAGTCGCTTCATCAGCCTGCGCCTCTGGCGGCAGGGCAAGATCACAGGCAATGCCTTCGGCCAGCCAGACGACAGCGCTTGCGCCCACCGACCGTGAGGCCATATTCGCAAGCGACGGCGACAGAGCGCGGTCAGCGGGATGGGAAACAAGCGTGGCAATGAGCGGCATCGAGAATTCCGGCGCGGATGCGGGCGAAGGCCGCGTGAAGAACGCGATCCTGATAGCCGGACCAACCGCCAGCGGCAAGTCGGCGCTGGCGCTCGAACTGGCCGAACGCACAGGTGGCGTCATCGTCAACACCGATTCCATGCAGGTCTATTCGGTTCTCGACGTCCTGACCGCCCGGCCGGAGGCGGCCGAGCTCGCAAGAGCGCCGCATTTTCTCTATGGGCATGTCCATCCCGGCTCCGCCTACTCGACCGGCGCCTGGCTGCGCGACGTGATGAAACTGATCGATGACGGCACGTTCTTCGAACGGCCTGACGGCACACTCTCGCGGCGGCCAATCTTCGTCGGCGGCACCGGCCTTTATTTTCGCGCGCTGACCGAGGGTATTTCGGAAATGCCGGAGATTCCGCAGCGGATCCGCGATCGCTGGCGCTATGAGTTGAAGGAGCAAGGCGCGGTCAAGCTGCACGCCCTGTTGTTGCGTGAGGATTCGAGAGCCGCCATGCAGCTGAAGCCAACCGACAGCCAGCGCATCGTGCGGGCGCTCGAGGTGCTCGACGCGTCCGGCCGATCGATCCTGGAATGGCAGGCCGAGCGCGGCCGGCCGCTGATCGACAGGCAGAGCGCGCATTTCCTGGTCATCGAGCCGGATCGGCCGGCGTTGGTCGACCGCATCGAAAGACGTTTCGACCGGATGCTGGACAAGGGCGCGCTGGAGGAAGTCAAGCAGCTTGCGGCCCTTCAGCTGGATCCGGACCTGCCGGCGATGAAGGCGATCGGGGTTCGCGAACTGCAGGCCGCGATGGCAGGGCAATCGAGCTTTCCCGAGGCGATCGAGCGCGCCAAGATCGCGACAAGGCAATATGCCAAGCGGCAGGGGACCTGGTTTCGCCATCAGCTGGGGCCGGAATGGCAGAGACTGCGCCCCGGTGACGATTGCGAAACCACGATCCAAACACTTGTTGCTAATGCAACTTAAAAAGTTGACCTTGAGGGCAAGGTTCCCGCCGAAGTTGCCGGAATTAACGCTCCGTAAGGCGGTCGGTGCCATAAGGTCGGTGGGCACTTTTCCATCGGGGAGCAGATGCGTTTCCATAAGGCGGAATCCGCTTTTTTCGTCTTTATTTTCGTGATCCTCGCTGCTGGCCTGGTGACGCTGCACGCCTATGGGCTCTTGCAATCCTTCGCCACCGAGCTCCATACGCCTTCGGGCCTGGACAAGGTCATCTACCTCAACAAGCTGTTGTTCGCGACGGGCGTTCTGCTCGCGACCGCGCTGTTTTTCGGCATCTTCTTCATCTACCCGCTGATCCGCAAACAGGCGACGGAAGAAGGCAAGCTGCGCGCCATGACGGTTTCGCTCAGTGCCCGCTCGGAGACGTTCGAGCATGCCGCCCTGACGGACGGTCTGACGGGCATGCAGAATCGCCGCTATTTCGACGACGCGCTGAAGGAATATCTCGAGGAGTTCCGGCGCATCGAAAAGCCGGTCGGGCTGATGATCCTCGATCTCGACCATTTCAAGCAGGTCAACGATACCCACGGCCACGACGTCGGCGACGAGGTGCTCAAGGCTGTCGCCAGATGCCTCAAGGACATGACACGTTTCCACGATGTGGTGGCGCGCCTGGGCGGTGAGGAATTCGCCGTGGTCACGCCCAACATGGAGGCGGACCTCCTGGCCAAATTCGCCGAGCGCATCCGCAAGGCGATCGCCAACATGTCGATCCTCTCCGGCAACAATGTCCGGCTCAAGATCACGACCAGCGTCGGCCTCGCCGTCTGGGACCGCAAGGAAACCGCCGAGGAATTCTACCGCCGCGCCGACCGCCAGCTCTACGAAGCCAAGAGGCAAGGCCGCAATCGCGTCTGCGCCTGAAATCCCGTCACTAAATTCGTGATGCTGGCCGTTTGATGCCGACTTCTGCGCTTCCGTTGCTCACGGACCAAGAGTCCGCTCCGCTACGGTTCTCTAAGTCGACACCAATCGACTCAGCCTGACGAATTTCCTGACGGGATTTAACCGAGCTTTCCGACGAAGCAGAACCACGGAAATTTGATGCGAAAGCAGCGGTTAAGCTCAATCGTTCTGCGGACGCAGGCCGAAGGTGGCTGGCTTGAGGCCGTAGCGCGTGTCGAAATCTTCGTCCGACTGCACGCGCGCCGCCGCCGGCGCTTTGCGGTAGTCGGGGTCGCCGGCCTGCCGGCCGGAATCGACCACCTCGGCGAAAGCCATTGCCTGGCTCTGCGGTTTCGGCACGTTGCGCAGCCGCTCGACGATCGCCACCAGATCGACCTCACCGGCCTTCGACATCACTTCTTCCTCGCGCTTGGCCGTGCCCGGAAGCAGGTGAGCGGGCAATCTCTCGAATTTCAGCCGCATGGTCGTCGCCACGCCTTCGCCGAAGGCGATCGCTTCGCGCTGGCCCATGGAAGACAGGAACGCGAGCGTGGAGGCGGATGAGTCGGCGATTGCCGAGCGAATGATCGCCTGGTCCTGCTCGTTGGCGAGCCGCATGGCGAAGAAGGTCGAGCACTGCGACAGAATGGTCGGGTCCAGCTCGCCTGGGCGCTGGGTGACGACGCCGAGATAGCAGCCATATTTGCGGCCTTCCTTGGCGATGCGCGACAGCGCATGCCTGGTCGGCGCGAAGCCGAGGCGCGGATCGGCTGGCATATAGCGATGCGCTTCCTCGCATAAAAACAGGAGCTGCAGCTTGCCTTCGCTCCACAGAGCGAGGTCGAAGGCCAGGCGCGCCAGCACCGAACAGACGGAATTGACCACTTCCGAGGGCATGCCGGCCATCTCGAAGCAGGTTACCGGGCGGCCATGATGCGGCACGCGGAAGATGTTGCCGATCGTCTCGTGGATGGTGTCCTCGATCAGGCGCGAATTGAACATGAAGCGGTAGCGCGGATCGGCAGCCGCCGATTCGATGCGCGTCTTCAGCGATTTGAGGGTCGGGCGATCGGTCTTGCTTTCGAGCATGCCCATGCGCTCGTCAATCTGCTTGAGCAGGTCGGCGATGCGGTAAGGTACCGGCGTATCGGCGGTCAGCGCATCGCTGCCGCGCCTCAGGTAGGCGCCTGAACCGGGGTTGCGATAGAGGTTCTTGGCGAGCGGAACGAGGTCGCGAAGGGCGTCGATCTCTTCCGGCACCGTTTCGCGTCCGCGAAACAGCACTTCGGCGAATTCCTCCAGCGTGAACATCCAGAACGGCAGGTCGAGCGTCTTGGAATCGACCCTTACGCAATATTCGGGCAGCGAGGCCGCGAACTCATTGTGCGGATCGAGGATCAGGATGCGCAGGTCCGGTCGCGCCGCGATCGACTTGCGCAGCAGCAGCGACACGGCGGTCGACTTGCCGACGCCGGTCGTGCCGACAATGGCGAAATGGCGCGCCAGCGTATCGTCGATGGCGATGTTGGCGGCGATGGCCTCGTCCTGCGCCAGCGAGCCGATGGTGATGGAATGGCGGCCGGCCAGGTCATAGACCGCCTGCAGGTCGCGGGTGCGGATGCGGTGCGCGACGGCGCCGATATGCGGATAGCTGGTGATGCCGCGGTCGAAGATCGGCTTGGCGCCGGGTTCGGCGCCGTCGCGCACTTCGCCGATCAGTTCGATGCTGACCTCGATGGCGTTCTGGCCCTCATTGCTCCAGGCGCGATCCGATTTGCCGATCGCATAAACCAGGCCAACGGTGCGCGTCGTGCCCAGATTGATGGAGATCATCTTGCCCACCGTCCACAGGCCGGTGACCGCGCCGTCGACGTCGTCGGCATAGGCGCTGATGGTGGCGCGCGCGCCGTCGCATTGCACGACATTGCCCAGGATGCGCCGATCGTTCTGCTCTGCGTTGCGGCGCTCCTGCGATGTCGGTTCTCCGACGGAAGCCTCGCGTTCGACATACATGGACAGGCCAATCCCCATTTCCCTGGAGACTGGACGCTACAGGAACGGGGTTAAGGTCGGATGAGGTCGGATGGTGTAGAGAGGATTAAGGCCCTGATGAAAATTATCGTGAGATGGCTCTTCACTCGCGCTCTTGTTTCGTTATAATGGACGAATGGATGATATAGCGAACGACATTTCCTCGACCATCGGCAGGCGCATTCACGCCGAGAGGATCATGCGGGATTGGTCGCTGGCCGAACTCGCCGAACGATCAGGCGTTTCCAAGGCGATGCTGAGCACGATCGAGCGCGGCATGACCAGCCCGACGGCCGCGCTTCTGGTGCGCATTGCGGCGGCCTTCGGCATGACACTGTCGACCCTTATCGCGCGCGCGGAATTGCAGGGCGGCGGGCTGCTGCGCGCGGCCGACCAGCCGGTGTGGCGCGACCCCGATACAGGCTATGTCAGGCGGCATCTGTCGCCGGCCTGCGACATGCCGCTCGAACTGATCAAGGTCCATCTGCCGGCGGGCGCGAAGGTCAGCTTGCCCGCGGCTTCCTATGCTTTCATCAAGCAGCAGATCTGGCTGATCTCGGGACAACTCGAATTCACCGAAGGCGATCAGGTGCACAGGCTCGAGCCGGGCGACTGCCTGGCGCTCGGGGCACCGTCGGACTGCACCTTCCATGCGCTGGGGCCGGGCGCCGACTATGTCGTCGCTCTGGTCAGGGGCTGACATCATGGCAAGACGGCCAAAGCGCTCCCACAATGGGGGGCCGCCTCTCGACGACTACAAGGGGCCACCATGGGGCAAGGGCGATCCTTACATCTTCCTGGCCTGGCAGGCGGCGCACGCCAAGGCATGGAAGGCGCCGAGCCGCGAAGTGATGCTGATGCGCATGAACAAGGCTGAACGGCTGGGGCTGACCTATGACGAATACATGCTCGAAATCCTCGAGCGCGGTCGGCATCTCAGGGAAGAGGACACCGAACGCATCAGCGCCATCAAGGCCGCGCGCAAGCGGCGGCGTGCCCGCCACCTCGACTGACCCCAGCGCTACTGATCCCAGCAAATCGTTTCCAGAGGACCAGCTATGAATGCCATAGAGATCGAGCCGTTGACCGCCAGCGGGGAAACACTCGCACTGCTGACTGATCTGCTGGTCCAAACGGTTGCCGCCGGCGGATCGGTCAGTTTCATGCATCCGCTGGCGCCGGAGGAGGCAACGGCATTCTGGGAGACGTCGCTGGCCGCGGCGGCACGAGGGCAAAGAGTGGTGCTTGGGGCATGGGACGGCGGGGCTCTGGTCGGCACCGTCACGCTGCTGCTCGACTGTCCTCCCAACCAGCCGCATCGGGCCGAGATCGCCAAGCTGATGACATCAGCCGAGCAGCGGGGCAGGGGTGTCGGGACCCGCCTGATGCGGGCCGCCGAAAGCCTCGCGGCGGAGAAGGGGCGCACGCTGCTGGTTCTGGATACGGCGACGGAGGAGGGTGCTTCAGGACTTTATGAGAAGCTCGGCTTCACCCTGGCCGGCGAGGTACCGGATTATGCGCTGAAGCCGCATGGCGGGCTGACGGGCACGCTGATCTATTGGAAGCGTATCGGCACAGCGACGCGGTAGCGCCAGTCAGGTCCGCGCCTTTCCGGCAAGGCGCTTTAGCAGCCAGTGGCGGAAATCCTGCTCGGCACTGGTCAGGTGCGCGGTTGACGGCCTGGTCAGAAAATGCCCCGACGTGCTGGGAAGCTCAAAATCAGAAAGCGGGACCAGCGCCCCGCCGTCGAGCGCCGCGTCGATCAAGGGGCGGGACCCCAGCAGCACGCCGGCGCCGGCGCTCGCCGCCTCCATGGCGGCGACGAAACTGTCGAAGCGGTGCGACCGCTGGGGATGGCCAGCCAATCCGGCCGCCGCGAACCATTCCGCCCACATCTCGCGCGCGCCGGCCACGAGAAGCAGCGGCAGCGATGTCCAGTCGGCGGCACTGGCGAGGGCCGGACTTGTCACCGGCACAAGCCGCTCGGCGGTCAGCCTCTCGGCCTCGCGACCAGGAAAGGATCCGTTGCCAAAACGGATGTCGAGCGCCGAGCCCGGCAGATCGTAGTCGGTCGGGCGGTGGATCGTCACCAGATCGAGCTGGACGCGCGGCAGCGCCTCGGCGAGATCGGGCAGCGCCGGGACCAATGCCAGCAAGGCAAACGAGATCGGCACCCGGATCGAGACGGTCCGGACGGCGCGCGGTTCGAACAATTCCGTGGTGCTGCTGCCAATGGTGGCGAAGGCAGATTGGATGTGCGGCAGGTAGGCGGCGCCCTCGGGCGACAGCGCGACCCCACGCGCCAGCCGCGAGAACAGCCGCGTCTTCAGCCGTTCCTCGAGCAGCCGGATATGCTGGCTGACGGCCGCCTGGGTCAGGCCGAGTTCGGCAGCCGCCGCGGTGAAATTCGACAGCCGTGCCGCAGCCTCGAAACTGCGCAGCCAGTCGAGGGGAGGCAGCGTGGGGATAAGTCTCCGAGCCATTACGAAATTTCGGCCTTTGGCTAAAAAATGATAATTTGAGTTATGCCTTGGGTGCGCTCAACATGCAATCGAAGCCCCGGATTTGGCCGTGGGCGGATAGACACAGGACCTGATCTCCATGTTGACCCACGCGCTGATCGGCGACGAAGGCAGAACAATCGAACTTGGCTGGCAGGACGGAAGGCGCACTCGCTTTCACGCCATCTGGCTGCGCGACAATGCGCTCGACGACAAGACGCGCAGCGCCGGCAATGGCCAGCGGCTCGTCACCATCCTCGACATTCCGGCCGGCACGAGAATTGGCGCTGCTTCGGTCAAGGCCGGAGCACTGGAGATCAGCTTCGAACCGGAGGGAAAGACGGTCAGCTTTCCCGCCCAATGGCTGCGTGCAAACGCCTATGATCGCGACGAGACACGCCAGCCCGGTTGGACAGGCGATGTCATCCAGCGCTGGACCAGGGCGACGATGCAGAATTCGGTGCCGCGCGCCAGCTATCCGGCGGCCTTCCATGGCCGCGGTGTCCTGCGCGAATGGCTTTCGGCGGTGAGGACCTACGGCTTTGCGGTGATGGACGGGCTGCCGGCCGAATCCGGGGCGCTGTGCAAGGTTTCCGACCTGTTCGGCTACATCAGAGAAACCAATTACGGGCGCTGGTTCGAGGTGCGCGCCGAAGTCAACCCGAACAACCTCGCCTACACCAATCTCGGCCTGCAGGCGCACACCGACAATCCCTATCGCGATCCGGTGCCGACGCTGCAGATCCTGTCCTGCATCGAGAACACGGTGGAGGGCGGCGAATCCAGCGTCGTCGACGGCTTTGCCGTCGCCGCTGCCTTGCAGGCGGAAAACCCCGAAGGTTTTCGGCTGTTGAGCTCCCATGCGGCGCGGTTCGAATATGCAGGTTCATCCGGCGTGCGGCTGCAGTCCAAACGGCCGATGATCGAGCTTGGACCCGACGGCGAACTGATCTGCATCCGTTTCAACAACCGCTCGCTGGCGCCGACCGTCGATGTGCCGTTCGCCGACATGGATCGTTACTACGCCGCCTACCGCCGCTTTGCCGAGCTGATCGAGGATCCGTCCTTCGAAGTGACCTTCAAGCTGGAACCGGGCCAGGCCTTCATCGTCGACAACACTCGCGTCATGCATGCCCGCAAGGCGTTTTCGGGCACCGGCAAGCGCTGGCTGCAGGGATGCTACGCAGACAAGGACGGCCTGTTGTCGACGCTCGCGGCGATCGAACACGGCTTCAAGGAGGCCGCGGAATGAGCAGCCAGGATCTGAACGCGGACACCATCGTCGAGTTCATCGCCGATATCTTTGAGCGCCGGGGTGCCGAATCCTATCTCGGCGAGCCGGTGACGATGTCCGAGCACATGCTGCAGGGAGCTTGGCTGGCGGAACAGGATCGAGCGCCCGAGGTGCTGGTGGCCGCCGCGCTGCTGCACGACATCGGCCACTACACCAGCGAGTTCGGCACCTATTCGCCCGACGATGTCGAAGACAAGCACCATGACGAGGCCGGCGGCGAGGTGTTGGCGCCGTTCTTCCCGCCGGTCATCGTCGAATGCGTCCGGCTGCATGTCGCCGCCAAGCGCTATCTCTGCGCCACGGACCCGACCTATTTCTCCAAGCTGTCGCCGGCTTCGGTTCACACCCTGTCGCTGCAGGGCGGACCGATGAGTGCCGACGAGGTGGCCGAGTTCCGCAAGAACCCGTTCCACGAAGAGGCGGTGCGGGTTCGCATCTGGGACGAGGGCGGCAAGGTCGCCAATATGCGGACGCGGGCGTTTCGCGACTATGTGCCGTTGCTGCAGCGCGTCGTGCACGATTTCGCCAATCGCGCCTGACCAGTCACCGGGAGGAGACATGTGCCTCTGCTTCGATGGCGGAATGCGGTAGCCCGGAGACCTGCCGCGAGTGTTTGGCTGACGAGGGCGTTTCACGCCATCGCCGACCAGCGGTGAGCCCGGCGGGCTCACTGCTGCCGTTTCGTTCGGTGTCGCCGAGGGCTCACCATCTGATGCGGGGATACGGGCTATCCCTTGTGATGGACCTCCTGCAATCCGTAGACCGGTGTGGGTAAGCCAACCTGCCTGGCCTTCAGTTGCAGCGCCAGATATTGCGAATAGTGGCGCGATTGATGGAGGTTGCCGCCATGGAACCACAGCGCCTCCTGCTGGGTCGGCTTCCACATGTTGCGCTGCTCGCCTTCCCAGGGGCCGGGATCCTTGGCGGTGTTGGAGCCAAGACCCCAGACCTTGCCGACCTTGTCCGCCACCTCCTGGGAAATGAGGTCCGCGGCCCAGCCGTTCATCGAGCCGTAGCCGGTGGCGTAGATCACGAGATCGGCCGGCAATTCGGTTCCATCGGCGAATTTGACCCCGGTTTGCGTCAGCTCCTCCACCGCCGCGCCTGGTCCGCTCTTGAGCTTGATCGAGCCGTCGATGACGAGGTCGCAGGCGCCGACATCGATATAGTAGCCTGAACCGCGGCGCAGATATTTCATGAACAGACCCGAGCCGTCATCGCCCCAGTCGAGCAGGAAGCCGGCCTTTTCCAGGTCCGCGTAGAACTTGGCGTCGCGTTCCTTCATCTGCTGGTAAAGCGGGATCTGGAATTCGTGCAGGATGCGGTAGGGCAGGGAGGCGAAGATCAGGTCGGCCTTGCGCGTCGTCATGCCGCTCTCGACCGCTTGCTCCGAATAGAGCGCGCCCAGCCCGATATCCATAAGCGTGTCGGACTTCACGATGTGCGTGGAGGAACGCTGCACCATGGTGACGTCGGCGCCACCCTCCCAGAGAGCCGCGCAGATGTCGTGGGCGGAGTTGTTGGAGCCGATGACCACGACCTTCTTGCCGCGGTATTTGTCAGGGCCGGGATGGTTCGAGGAATGCTGCTGCTCGCCCTTGAAGATGTCCTGGCCCTTGTATTTCGGCCAGTTCGCCTTGCCGGACATGCCGGTTGCCAGCACCAACTGCTTGGGCTTGAGGACGATCTCTTCGCCGTCGCGTTCGACAACAACGGTCCATTCCTTGGCCTTCTCGTCGTATTTCGCGGATTTCGCCGAGGTGGAGGACCAGTAGTTCAGCTCCATCACCTTCGTGTACATCTCGAGCCAGTCGCCGATCTTGTCCTTGGGCGCGAAGACCGGCCAATTCTTGGGGAAATCGATATAGGGCAGATGGTCGTACCAGACCGGATCGTGCAGGCAGAGCGACTTGTAGCGCTTGCGCCAGGAATCGCCCGGGCGCTCGTTCTTCTCGATGATGATGGCTGAAACGCCGAGCTGGCGCAGGCGCGCGCCGAGCGCGATGCCGCCCTGGCCGCCGCCGATGATCACGACATAGGGCTGCTTGCTGCGGCCGAGTTCGGCGAGTTCATCGTCACGCTCCTCGCGCCAGGATTTCCTGTCCTTGCCGTGGCCATGCTTGGCGCCGAGCGGGCGGGTGAAGCCGGCCTTCTCCTCATGGCCCTTGAGTTCGGCCATGCTGGTGAGCAAGGTCCAGATCAGCTCGCCCTTGAACCGCACCAGGCCGAAACCGCGCGCCACCTCGGTCTCGAAGGTGATCCAGGCGGTGATGATGCCGTCCGCCTCGGTCGCCTCCTCGCCTTCGGCCACTTTCCAGTCGCTCGGCCGGGTCTCAGCCAGCGTTGCCTTCAGCATGTCACGGACCTGGTCCTGGCCCTCCATCGTCCTCAGGTTCCAGGTGAAGGTGACGAGGTCGCGCCAGTAGCAATCCGCCTGGAAACAGTTGACCGCGGCGTCGATGTCGCCGGTATCCAGCGCCTTGCCAAACTTGTCGAGCAGCGCTTGCGCCTTCGTTGTGGGTGTTCTCTCGAGCATGGTTTCTCCTCCGGTTGTCGGTTTCCAAGAACGCCTGTTCAGGCTTCCACTGGAACAGCAAGCGGCCGGCCAGGACCTCCCTACCTGGGGGTGGGACTCCCGTTCGCCGGCAACGCGTCTCCTCCCAGGCACGTCGTCAGCCGGCATAGTGGTGCGTCGATGGGATGGGCTCAACTGTACTATGGTAGCGCGTAGCGAAGCCCCATCTCACAGGCGAGTGAATTCGCATCATCCCCCATTGACGACCCCGCGAGTTCGCCTTTATGGTCCGCCACCATGAAAACGGCACTCATTCTCGTAGGAAGGCGCGTGGGCAAGGCGGTGTAACCGCCGGGCGAAGACCTCCCATGCGCACCACACAGGCTCCCTCGGGGGCCTTTTTTATTGCCTGAAACACGACTAAACGACCAGCAACGCCCAAATGGCGACAGTACGGGATCAGACCGATGAGCAATGGACAGAGTGAGCGGCGCGAAATGGCAAGTAGGGAAATGACTGGCGCCGAAATGGTGGTGCAGGCGCTGAAGGACAATGGCGTCAAGCATGTCTTCGGCTATCCGGGCGGCGCCGTTCTCCCGATCTATGACGAGATTTTCCAGCAGGACGAGGTCGAGCACATTCTCGTGCGGCACGAACAGGGCGCCGGCCACGCCGCCGAGGGCTATGCGCGGTCGACCGGCAAGGCCGGCGTCATGCTGGTGACATCAGGCCCCGGCGCCACCAATGCGGTGACGCCGCTGCAGGACGCGCTGATGGACTCGATCCCGCTGGTCTGCCTGACCGGCCAGGTGCCGACTTCGCTGATCGGCTCTGACGCGTTCCAGGAATGCGACACGGTCGGCATCACGCGGCCCTGCACCAAGCACAACTGGCTGGTGAAGGACGTCAACGAACTCGCCGCGACCATCCACGAGGCCTTCCATGTCGCCACGACCGGCCGTCCCGGCCCGGTCGTGGTCGACATCCCGAAGGACGTGCAGTTCGCCAAGGGCTTTTATGTCCCGCCGCAGATCGCGCCGCGCACCAGCTACCAGCCGAAGGTCCAGGGTGACCTGGACAAGATCAAGGCGGCGGTCGAACTGATGGCCACCGCCAGGAAGCCGGTCATCTATTCGGGTGGCGGCGTCATCAATTCCGGCGCGGAAGCGAGCCATCTCCTGCGCGAACTGGTGGACCTCACCGGTTTCCCGATCACCTCGACGCTGATGGGTCTCGGCGCCTATCCGGCTTCGGGCAAGAACTGGCTGGGCATGCTGGGCATGCACGGCACCTACGAAGCCAACATGGCCATGCATGATTGCGACGTGATGCTCTGCATCGGCGCGCGTTTCGACGACCGTATCACCGGCAGGCTGAATGCCTTCTCGCCGAATTCGCGAAAAATCCACATCGATATCGATCCGTCCTCGATCAACAAGAACGTCCACACCGAAGTGCCTATCATCGGCGATGTCGGCCGGGTGCTGGAAGACATGGTGCGGCTGTGGCGGGCAACCGCCAAGACCGACAAGAAGGCGCTCTATCCCTGGTGGGAGCAGATCGCCAAATGGCGCGCGCGCGATTCACTCGCCTTCAAGATGAACAACGACGTGATCATGCCGCAATACGCCATCCAGCGGCTCTATGAACTGACCAAGAACATGGACACCTACATCACCACCGAGGTCGGCCAGCATCAGATGTGGGCGGCGCAGCACTATCATTTCGAGAAGCCGAACCGCTGGATGACGTCGGGCGGGCTCGGCACAATGGGTTACGGCTTGCCGGCGGCACTCGGCGTGCAGATCGCGCATCCCGATGCACTGGTCGTCGACATTGCCGGCGACGCCTCGGTGCAGATGACGATGCAGGAGATGAGTGCCGCCGTGCAGCACGACGCACCGATCAAGATCTTCATCCTCAACAACCAGTATATGGGCATGGTGCGGCAGTGGCAGCAGCTGCTGCACGGCAACCGGCTGTCGCATTCCTACACCGAGGCGATGCCGGACTTCGTCAAGCTGGCCGAGGCCTATGGCGGCCACGGCATTCGCTGCGACAAGCCCGACGAACTGGACGACGCGATCAAGGAGATGATCTCGGTCAGGAAGCCGGTGCTGTTCGACTGCCGCGTGGCGACACTCGCCAACTGCTTCCCGATGATCCCTTCGGGCAAGGCGCACAACGAGATGCTTTTGCCCGACGAGGCGACCGACGAGGCCGTGGCCAATGCCATCGACGCCAAGGGCCGGGAACTGGTGTAGACGACGAGCCAAGGCAGGGCTTGTCAAAAAAAGCCGTGCGACAACAGATAATTAGATCCAGAATTTGAGATTCATGTCATGAACGCACAGCACCTTCAACCCACCGGTTCCGCCTACTTCATCGCCAAGGAAACGGAACGGCCGGAAAACCACACGCTTTCCGTGCTGGTCGACAACGAACCGGGCGTGCTTGCCCGGGTCATCGGCCTGTTTTCCGGGCGTGGCTACAACATCGAGAGCCTGACCGTCTCGGAGACCGAGCATGAAAAACACCTGTCGCGTATCACTATCGTGACGCGCGGCACGCCGCATGTGCTGGAGCAGATCAAGCATCAGCTCGAGCGCATCGTGCCGGTGCACCGCGTGGTCGATCTCACCGTGCGTTCGCACGAGTTCGGGCAGGAGCGGCCGCTGGAGCGGGAACTGGCGCTGGTCAAGGTTGCCGGCACCGGCGAGGCCCGGGTCGAGGCGCTGCGCCTCGCCGACGCCTTCCGCGCCAGCGTTATCGACGCCAACACCGAGCATTTCATCTTCGAGATCACCGGCAAGGGGTCCAAGCTCGACCAGTTCATCGCCATCATGAAACCGCTCGGCCTAGTCGAGATCTGCCGTACTGGCGTGGCGGCGATGAACCGCGGTCCGCAGGGGATGTAGGCCGACTTAGCCCATCGGAATTTTTGTACGAGTGCAGGACTGGCGCGACCAACGGTCGGCACTGGCTTTTGTGCAGCCGTCGGAAAGAGACAATAGTACTGACATATCTGGGAGGATATCATGTCCCTCGACGCATTCCTCGCACTGCTTGTCTACGCCTTCGTGACCTCGATCACGCCAGGGCCGAACAACCTTATGCTGCTGGCATCAGGCGTGAATTTTGGACTGGTCAGAAGCGTGCCGCACATGCTGGGCATCAGTATCGGGTTTCTTGTGCTGCTCCTGGCCGTCGGGCTCGGCCTGGGGGCGGTGCTGACCGCGTTTCCCGCGCTGCACACCGGGCTGAAGATCGCCGGTGCCGTCTATCTGCTCTACCTTGCCTGGAAGATCGCCATGTCGCGCTCGCTCAGCGGCAAAGGCGAGACGAATGCGCGACCGATGCGGTTCATCGATGCAGCGGCTTTCCAATGGGTCAATCCCAAGGCCTGGGTGATGGCCATCACCGCGATGGCCGTCTACACCAATCCCGAGCGACCATTCCTGTCCGTCATTCTGATTGGCATGGCTTTCACCGTAGTCAACCTTCCCAGCGTCTCGGTTTGGGCTGGATTCGGCACGGCGTTGCGCGGTTTCCTTTCGGATCCGGTGCGGCTGAAATGGTTCAACATCGCCATGGGCGCGCTGCTGGCGGCGACGCTTTGGCCGATGTTGCGGTAAGTTAAAGCCTTCAAAGCGCGGCACGCGCGTTCTGTAAATTCTGGTTCACATCTGCTTTGACTGTTTGTGAACTATGGATTACAAGCGATCCATGATCGAAGTCCGGAAAACAGCTGAATTCGTCGGCTGGTTCAAGTCCCTCAAGGATGCCCGCGCCAAGGCTCGCATTCAGATTCGGATCGATCGCATCGAGCTTGGCAACCTTGGCGATGCCAAGTTTTTCGATGGCATCGGCGAATTGCGGGTCGACTATGGTCCGGGCTATCGCATCTACTTCGTCAAAGCGAGCAACACGATCATCATCCTGCTCAGCGGCGGCGACCAGTCATCACAAAAGGCCGACATCAAGAAGGCCATTGGCATGACGAAGGAGGTCAAATGACCATCGAAACCACCAAATGGGACGCTTCAGAATTCCTCGACGGCGAGGAGGCAATCTTAGCCTATATCGAAGCGGCCTTCGAAGACGGCGATCCCGCCCTTATCACCCATGCGCTCGGCAACGTGGCCAGGGCTCGGGGCATGACATCCATTGCCAAAGGTGCTGGCGTGACGCGCGAGGCGCTGTACAAGGCTCTAAGCGACAAGGGCGATCCCAAGCTTTCAACCCTGCTCGGCGTCATGAAGGCGCTCGGGCTCAGATTGACGGCCGAGCCCGCACCAAGGGACAATCCTGCCGGGGCACGCCTCGCAGGCTAACTCGCCACAAAGGCGATGCAACCACGTGGCGTCTGCTGGCTTCGACGGGGTGGCTTGCCCAGTAACTCACGGCGGCCGGACGAAGTGCGTGATCTCGTCTCCCAACGCTGAATGTGTCCTGTTAGCCCGGCTGCACAGCTATTGTGCAGTGCACATTAAATCTTCGTAATGCCGTGTTTTGGCCCTTTTCCGACAAACCCGCGTCCTATCTATTCGGCGAAATCGCGGCAATGAGCCGTGAATTGCGCTAGAATACGACCACCTGGCTATGGCGTGTCGAACGGAGAGGTCTTTTGTCGATGCGTGGAAAAGTCATTCTGTCGTTGCTGGCGGTCGCCTGTGCGAGTGCGGCCTGGCTCTATCTGTCGCCGGACGCGCTGAACAAGGCTCAGCAGATCATCGGCACAAAGCAGGTCGCCGCGACAGACAAGCCGGCGGCCGACAAGGCGGCAGGCGGCAAACAGGGCGGTGGCGGAAACGGCGCCCGCTCGACCTCGATCGTTTCGGCGACGGCAACGACGGCTGACTTTCCGGTCCGCCGCTATGCCATCGGCTTCGTTTCCTCTCCGGCCGTGGTCAACATCAACGCGCGCGTCTCCAGCCAGATCGTGTCGATCGACGTCAAGGACGGGCAGATGGTGAAGGCAGGCGACCTCCTGTTCTCGCTCGACGACCGGGCGCTGAAGGCGCAACTCGCCAAGGACCAGGCAGCGCTTGCCAAGGACCAGGCGCTGCTTGCCAGCTCGAATTCCGACCTTCAGCGCGCCAAGGACCTCGTCGCCAAGCAGGCCGGTACGCAGCAGACCTACGACCAGGCCGTTGCGGCGCAGAAAGCGGCGGCGGCCACCGTCGATGCCGACAAGGCAACGATCGACGCGGACAATGTCCAGCTTGGCTTTGCCGCCATCGCCGCGCCGATCGCCGGCAGGCTGGGAGCGGTGAATGTCGCCGTCGGCGACCTCGTGACTGTCAGCAACGGCAACAGCAGCACGGCGACGCCACTGGTGACCATCACCCAGATGGACCCCTTGCAGGTCAACTTCAATCTGCCGGAAAGCGACCTTGCGCTGCTGCACAAGGCGCTTGCCAATCCACAGCAGAACGCGGTGACGTTGACCCAAAGCGGCGACCCGACGCCGATCGGCAAGGGTACGCTCGATTTCGTCGATTCCAGCGTCGACACCGCGTCGGGCACGATCGCCACACGGGCAAGCATTCCCAATGCCGATCTTTCCTTGTGGCCCGGCCAGTATGTGAATGTCGTCCTTGACGCCGGCATCATGCCGCAGATGACCTCGGTTCCGACCGTCGCGGTTCAGCCCAGCCAGAAGGGACCGTTCGTCTATGTGGTCAAGCCGGACAACACCGTCGAGATGCGGCCAGTGCAGGTGGCGCTGACCGAAGGCCAAAACAGCGCCATCAGCCAGGGGCTGAAAAGCGGCGAGAAGGTTGTCACCGAAGGCCAGACAAAGCTGAAGGACGGCGCCGCGGTGCATGAAGGCAAGGAAGCCGCGCCCAAGGTCGCCCAGGCGAACAACGCCGGCGAGGCAGGCCAATGATCTCCGAATTCTGCATCCGCAGGCCAGTCGCCACCCTTCTGATGTCGTTCGCCCTCGTGCTGGGCGGGCTGTTCGCGTACAAATTCCTGCCGGTCGCCGCATTGCCGAGCGCCGAATTTCCGGTGGTCAACGTCTCGGCCTCGCTGCCTGGCGCGTCGCCGGAAACCATGGCCACATCGGTGGCGACGCCGCTGATCAAGCAGTTCGCCACCATCGCCGGCATCGATTCCATCTCGACCACCAACGCGCTCGGCCAGACCTCGATCGCCATCCAATTCGTCCTCAACCGGAATATCGATGCGGCCGCGGCCGACGTGCAAGCCGCGATCGCGCGCACCCAGAAATCACTGCCGCCGCAGATGACGTCGCCGCCGAGCTATCGGAAGGTCAATCCGGCCGATGCGCCGATCCTGCTGATGTCGCTGGTCAGCGATACGGTTCCGCTGACCGACCTCGATGCCTTCGCCGAAAACGTCATCTCGCCGTCGCTGTCAACCATCGACGGCGTCGCGCAGGTGTCGATCTTCGGCCAGCAGAAATACGCGGTGCGCATCCAGATCGATCCGACCGCGCTTGCCGCGCGGGGCATTTCTATCGATCAGCTGCAAGCGGCTGTGGCTTCGGCCAACAGCAACACGCCGCTCGGCGTGCTGCAGAACAACAAGCAGCAGCTGACCATCACCGCCAACACGCAGCTTACCGATGCGGCCGGCTTCTCCAACCTCATCATCGCCACCAAGAACGGTCACCCGGTGCGGCTGGGCGAGGTGACCCGTGTCGTCGACTCGGTGCAGACCACCACGACCGCGAGCTGGTACGACGGTACCCGCGCGATCATCATGGCCGTGCAACGCCAGCCCGACGCCAATACGGTCGACGTCGTCGACAAGGTCAAGGCGATGCTGCCGTCCTTCCAGGACCAGATGCCGGCCGCCGCCCGGATCAAGCTGCTCAACGACCGATCGAGCTCGATCCGCCAGGCCGTCGACGACGTGCAGTTCACGCTGCTGTTGACCATCGCGCTGGTGGTCCTGGTGATCTTCGTGTTCCTGCGCCGGGTGACGGCGACCATCATCCCGGCCGTGGCGGTGCCGATCTCGCTGATCGCCACGCTCGGCGCGATGTTCCTGTTCGGCTTTTCCATCGACAACATCTCGCTGATGGGTCTGACGCTCGCCGTCGGCCTCGTCGTCGACGATGCCATCGTGATGCTCGAAAACATCTTCCGCCACATGGAAGAGGACGGGCTGTCGGCCTTCGATGCGTCGCTGAAGGGCGCGCGCGAGATCGGCTTCACCATCATCTCGATCTCGATCTCGCTGGTGGCGGTGTTCATCCCGGTGCTCCTGATGGGCGGCGTCATCGGACGCATCTTCAACGAGTTCGCCGTCGTGGTGACCGTCGCCATCCTGGCCTCGATGTTCGTGTCGCTGACGCTGACGCCCATGCTGTGCTCGCGGCTGCTGTCGGTGACCAAGGCCGACCGCGAGGCGCACGGCGCTGGCCACAAGCGCGATTTCATCACGCGCGGCTATGACTGGATCCTGAGCTTCTGCCTGCGGCACACCTTCCTGGTGTTCCTCGTCTTCATCGGCACCGCGGCAGCCTCGGTGTGGCTGATCGAGGTCTCGCCGAAGGGCTTCTTCCCGCAGGAGGATATCGGCCAGATTTCGGTGACCACGATCGCGCGCCAGGACATTTCGTTCGACGCCATGGCCAAGCTGCAAGGGCAGGTGGCCAGCGTGTTCTCGAAGTCGCCCTATGTCGACCATGTGGCGTGGTCGGCGGGCAGTGGCAACAATGCCCTCAACCAGGGGCAGCTCTTCGTCCAGCTCAAGGGCAAGGACCAGCGTCCCGATATCGAGAAGGTGCTTTCGGACCTGCGCAAGCAACTGGCCGGCGTGGCGGGCATCGAGACCTACATGCAGCCGGTGCAGAACCTGCGGCTCGGTTCGCGGTCGTCGGCCAGTGCCTACCAGCTCGTGGTTCAGGGCCTCGATACCGGACAGACCGATATCTGGGCGCAGAAGATGAATGACGCGATGGCGGCTGACCATGCGACCTTCGCCGATGTCACCAGCGACCTGCAGAACAATGCGTTGCAGGCGTCGCTGGTGGTGGATCGCGACAAGGCCGCGCAGCTCGGCATCGATACCGACACGCTCCGCTCGGCGCTTTATGGCGGGTTCGGCACCGACCAGGTTTCAACGATCTTCGGTTCGGCCGACAGCTACGAAGTCATCACCGAACTCGATCCCAAGATCGAATGGTCGCCGGAGCGGATGCTCGCCATCCAGATGCGGACGGCGAGCGGGAGCCTGGTGCCGCTCGGCGCCTTCGCCCGGGTCGATCGCACGGCCGGTGCCTTGACGGTCAATCAGCTCGGCCAGCTTCCGGCCGTGACCATCTCCTACAACCTGCCGCAGGGCGTGGCGCTGGGCGACAGTGTGAAACGCATCGACGCGCTGAAAGAACAGATCGGCATGCCGGCGGCGATCTCCACGACCTTCGCCGGCACGGCCAAGACCTTCCAGGATTCGCTCGCCAACCAGGGCCTACTGGTCGGCGGCGCCATCCTGACCATCTATATCGTGCTCGGCATTCTGTATGAGAGCTTCATCCACCCGCTCACCATCTTGACGGGCCTGCCGTCGGCTGTGCTCGGGGCGGTTGTCGCCTTGCGCTTCGCCGGCATGGATCTGTCCGTCATCGCGGTGATCGGCATCCTGATGCTGATCGGTATCGTCAAGAAGAACGGCATCATGATGGTCGATGTCGCGCTTGAACTGCGACGAGAAGGCATGTCGGCCACCGACTCCATCCACAAGGCCTGCCTGATGCGGTTCAGGCCGATCATGATGACGACGCTGGCAGCACTGATGGGCACGTTCCCGATCGCGCTCGGCACCGGCGCCAGCGCGGAACTTCGCCAGCCGCTGGGCGTAGCCGTCGTGGGCGGCTTGCTCGCTTCGCAAGCGCTGACTTTGTTCGTGACGCCGGTGATCTATGTCTACATGGAGAATTTCTCAGGCTGGCTGGTCGGGCTCATGCCGAAGCGCAAAGCCGAGTTGCATCTGGTCGAAGAGGGCGATCAGCCTTCGCTGTTCGGCACCAATGACGACATCCCGGGCGAGCCACAGAAGACGGCCGCCGAGTAGCGGGCGGACAAAGCTCCGGTCCCTGTTGGCCCAAGCCATGGAGCTTGCGGCCGGCGGGTCGGAACCGTAATTTGCGGCCATGTCCCACGATCATGACCACGACAACGAACTCGATCCGTTTGCCGCGCGGGTGCGGGCGCTGGAAACCATCCTGACCCGCAAGGGGCTGATCGATCCGGCCGCGATCGACGTCATCGTCGATACCTACGAGACGAAGATCGGCCCGCGCAACGGTGCCAAGGTGGTGGCCAAGGCCTGGAGCGATCCCGCTTTTGCCGAGTGGCTGAAGCGCGACGCGACGCGGGCAATCGAATCGCTGAGCTATACCGGCCGGCAAGGCGAGCACATGCAGGCGGTGTTCAACACTGGGGACACCCACAACCTCGTCGTCTGCACGCTGTGTTCCTGTTATCCGTGGTCGGTGCTTGGCTTGCCGCCGGTGTGGTACAAGGCGCCGCCCTATCGGTCGCGCGCGGTAATCGATCCGCGCGGCGTGCTCGAGGAATTCGGGCTGGTGCTGCCGGCCGGGACGAAGATACGCGTCTGGGATTCGACGGCGGAACTGCGCTATCTCGTCGTGCCAATGCGGCCGGAGGGCACCGAAGGCTGGAGCGAGGAGCGGCTGGCGGAACTGGTGAGCCGCGATGCCATGATCGGCACCGCGCTGGCGAGTCAACCGGCATGAACGGGCCGCAGGATCTCGGCGGACAGATGGGGTTCGGCCCGGTCGCGCCCGAAAAGGATGAACCCTATTTCCACGCTCCGTGGGAGCGGCGGGCGCTCGGTGTGACGCTCTGCGCCGGCGGCATGGGCGCCTGGAACATCGACGAGAGCCGGCACGCGCGGGAATCGCTGCATCCGGCCGACTATTACAGCTTCAGCTACTATCAGATATGGATCAAGGCGCTGGAGACCCTGCTCAAGCGGCACGGCTTCGTCAGCGAACGCGACCTCGGGGCAGGCGAGGCGATCGATCCGGCGGCGACTCCGAAACGGGTGCTGAAGGCGGAAAACGTTCCGGCCGTGCTGGCCAAGGGCGGTCCGTGTGACCGGCCGGTCGAGACAGCGCCGCGCTTCAAGGCTGGTGATTCGGTGCGGACCAAAAACTTCAATCCGACCGGCCATACCAGGCTGCCGCGCTATGCGCGCGACAAGAACGGGATGATCGAGGCCGTGCGCGACGGCTTCGTCTTCCCCGACAGCAATGCGCATGGGCAGGGCGAGAATCCGCAGTGGGTCTATACCGTGGTTTTCGACGGCACGGAAATCTGGGGCGAGGGCGCCGACCCGACACTGACCGTCTCGATCGACGCCTGGGAGAGCTATCTTGAACCGGCGTGAAGTGAAGGGGCCTGCCGCCGGTTTGCCCGCCGGCCTCGACGCACCAGTTTTCGCCGAGCCATGGCAGGCCGGAGCCTTCGCCATGACGGTGGCGCTGCACGACAAGGGCCTGTTTTCGTGGAGCGAGTGGGCCGATGCGCTGTCGGCCGAGGTGAAGAAGCCAGGTGCCGCGGCGGACGGCCATGATTATTACAAGCATTGGCTGGCGGCGCTTGAAACCCTGCTTGCTTCCAAGGGGCTGGCAGCCAAACCCGATGTCGATGCGATGGCGCAGGCCTGGGAGCGCGCCGCCCACGCCACGCCGCATGGCAAGCCGATTCTGCTGGAGAACGATCCGGGGCCGACTGTAGGTCACTAATGTCGTAGCAGCTACGCGACCTAAAATGGATCTAGGTCCGCGTACCAAAAAAACCGATGATAAGGAGAAGACCGCCGAAGGAGGCGAAAGCGCCGGCTATTGCAGAGAACATGAGACAGCGTAGGTGCTTGAATTTACTTTGGGTCAAGATGCTGCTAACTCGGCTGTTCTTGCGTGCAGCCCGTTCCCAATAGTGCAGAGCTCGCTCATCTGGTCTGGTTACAAGCGCTCCCGTCTTGGTCAAAGCCAGGTAAATACTGCAAAGCATTCCCAAAAAGCTGATTACAAACACGGCAACACACGTCCACACTGCTAGGGGGATGAGTAATGGTTGTCCTTCCATCACGAGCTTCATGTGCTCTCGATCCTGAGTGCTGCATTGCTAGCCTAAACGCCTTAACGTCCGGTTCCTAGCCAAAGTTCAAACGAGACTTGGCTGATTGCGTTCCCTTTACGTTCTTGGCTGCGGCTGATAGCCTGAACCGTAGGGGGTTCGCCACCGGCTGAGTAGTTGATGTGGCGGCTATCTTGTGTTTGCCTCGCGAATCCGGTCACACGATCAGATGGAATTTTCACCCCAACAGGATGAGGCGCTGCAAGCGGTCGCCCGCTGGCTGAAGACCGGCAAGCCGCAGTTGTTCCGGCTGTTCGGCTATGCCGGCACCGGCAAGACGACGCTGGCGCGCTATTTCGCCGAGCATGTCGACGGCCAGGTGCAGTTCGCCGCCTTCACCGGCAAGGCGGCGCAGGTGCTGCGCTCCAAGGGGGCGGTCAACGCCCGCACCATCCATTCGCTGATCTACCGGCCCAAGGGCGAGGAATCGGTGGCCGACGAGGTGACCGGCAAGACGTCGATGTCGCCGACCTTTTCGCTCAATCGACAGAGCCCGATCTCGCGCGCGAAACTGGTCGTCATCGACGAATGCTCGATGGTCGACGAACAGCTCGGTCGCGACCTGATGAGTTTCGGCACGCCGATCCTGGTGCTGGGCGATCCCGGCCAGTTGCCGCCGATCTCGGGCGGCGGCTTCTTCACCGATCACGAGCCTGATTTCTTGCTCACCGAGATCCACCGGCAGGCGCGCGACAACCCGATCCTGCGGCTGGCGCTCGATGTGCGCGAGGGCCGCGAATTCATGCGCGGCGACTATGGCAGCGCGCAGGTGATCGGCAAGGAAGACGTCAACCAGGAACTGGTGCTGAGGGCTGACCAGGTGCTGGTCGGCACCAACCGGACGCGGCGGCGCTATAACCAGCGCCTGCGCGAGTTGAAGGGCTTCAATGCGGATTACCCACAAGCGGGCGACAAGCTGGTGTGCCTGCGCAACGACCCCGCCAAAGGCCTGCTCAACGGCTCGCTGTGGAAGGTAATGACCTCGTCGCGCGAGACGGTGAAGCCCGGCATCAACCTTCTGGTGTCGCCCGAAGAGGACGATCCGGATCGTGGCGTCGCCAAGATCAAGCTGCTCAAGGCGGCGTTCGAGGATCCGGACGCCGAAATCCCCTGGCAGCAGAAGAAGCGCTTCGACGATTTCGACTATGGCTATGCGCTGACCGTGCACAAGGCGCAGGGCTCGCAATGGAACGAGATCGTGCTGTTCGACGAAAGCTGGGCCTTCAAGGAAACGCGCCAGCGTTGGCTTTATACAGCCATCACCCGGGCCGCTGAACGACTGACGATCGTCAGATAGAAGGGATTGGCGTCAGATAGAAGGGGGTCGGCGGGTAGGTGGAAACCGTTTCATCCTCTTTCTGGAGCGGCCGTGGCCTCCTGGCCCGTCGGTCGCGCCCCGAGCCATTCCCAGGCAGCAGCTTCGTCCTCGATCTTGAAATGCCTGAATTCGACGGGCGACGATGCGGGCAAGGCGCGTCGTGCGTTGGGCGTCCAGTCAGGCGCGCCGATCGCCGCGCAACGGCCAATATGTTCCAATGCGTGGACGGCACCCTTCTTGATGGTCTCATCGGAGATGTCGGCCCAGTCGACGCCCTCGTGATCGACTATGCGCACGGCCACGTCGATTCTCTGATGGAGCAAATAGGCCGCCTCGAGCAGGCCAAACAGGTTCTCGGCATCGGCGGCCGAGACATGGCCGACCACATCGATGGCAAAGAGGTCGTCGCGGCTGGTCTCGATGCGGCGGATCGCCGGCACGGATTGGAGGAAATTCAAGGTAGCGCCTCCTTTTCGTGGAGTATGTTGGTCTTCTGGAACACCGGAAAGGCCCTATCTGTTCCCGTTAAAGACGCTATAGATGCGCCGTCTCAAATGCGCCGTGCCAAAACGAATGAGCGTGGCGCGCCTCGATAGCCTGTTTCACGGACGCCAGCCCATGCCCGCCAAGCTTTCCGTCAACCTCAACGCCATCGCCATGCTGCGCAACCGGCGCGACCTGCCATGGCCCAGCGTAATCGGCGTCGGCCGCCTCGCCCTTGCCGCCGGAGCGCATGGGCTGACGGTGCATCCGCGCCCCGACGAACGTCACACCCGGCATTCCGACCTGCCCGAGATCAGGGCGCTGATCGACGACGAGTTCCCGCAGGCGGAATTCAACATCGAGGGCTACCCAAACGAGGATTTCCTGGCGCTTGTCGAGAAGCACCAGCCTGAGCAGGTGACGCTGGTGCCCGACGATCCGGCACAGGCAACCTCCGACCACGGCTGGAACTTCATCGCCGATGCGACGTTCCTGACGCCGATCGTCAAGCGTCTGAAGAAGGGCGGTTTCAGGGTCTCGCTGTTTTCCGACGCCGATCCCGCCGGCATAGGGGCCGCGCGCGATACGGGCGCCGATCGTATCGAACTCTATACCGGCCCTTATGGCAGCTACCATTCCGATTCCGGTAAGGCGGCCAAGGAATTGGAAAGGTTGGGGAAAACCGCTGACGTGGCATTTGCCGCCGGCCTCCAGGTCAATGCCGGGCACGATCTGACGGTGGCCAATCTGCCCGCGCTGGCAAAACGCATTCCGGCATTGGCCGAAGTGTCGATCGGACATGGGTTGACAGCCGACGCATTGGAGTATGGCATGGCCGGCACGGTGGGGCGGTTTCTCAGGGCTTGCGGCTGGTAGGGGTAATGCTTCGTATTGGTATGGCAGCCATCGCGTGCATTTGATAGTTTGTCGCCGCATGCATGGAGCACCGCGCGCTTATCGGAGAGTGGTCGATGGCCCTTGCCAATCGCGGGAGCGAGGCTGAAACCGTCGAGCAATCGAGCCATGCCGCGGTCGAGCAGCACAGCACCAAGGTTCTGATGCTGGGCGCGCTCGGTGTCGTCTATGGCGACATAGGCACAAGTCCGATCTACGCCTTCCGAGAGGCGCTTCACGCTTCGCCCGGCATCGCAACGCGCGTTCACGTGCTTGGCGTGCTGTCGCTGATCGTCTGGGCGCTGACGATCATCGTGACCATCAAATACGTCGCCTTCGTGCTTCGTGCCGACAACAAGGGCGAAGGCGGCACGCTGTCGCTGATGTCGCTGGCACGCAGCGCCTATCCCAAAGGCGCCCGGCTGATCCTTGTGATCGGCCTTTGCGGCGCGGCGCTGTTTTTCGGCGATTCGATCATAACGCCTGCCATCTCGGTGCTGTCGGCGGTCGAAGGCCTGACGGTGGTGACCCCGACGCTGGACGCCTATGTCGTGCCGGTCACGCTGGTCATCCTTGCTATCCTGTTTTCCGTGCAGCGCTTCGGCACGGGAAAGGTGGCGGCGGTGTTCGGGCCGGTGACGGCGCTGTGGTTCCTGGCCATCGGCGTTGCGGGCATCTATCACTTGATGGATGACCCATCGATCCTGCTGGCCATCAATCCCTATTACGCGGTCGCCTATCTGGCCAGCACGCCCACCGCCGCCTTCGTCACAGTCGGCGCTGTCTTCCTGGCAGTGACCGGGGCCGAGGCGCTCTACGTGGATCTCGGCCATTTCGGACGCAGGCCGATCGTGCTGGCATGGTTTTCCGTGGTGTTTCCCTGCCTGCTGCTCAACTATTTCGGGCAGGGCGCGTTTGTGCTCGCCCATGGCGGAAAACCGACCAATCCGTTCTTCGAGATGCTGCCAGACTGGGCGCTGATGCCGATGGTGGGACTTGCAACGGCCGCGACAGTGATTGCCAGCCAGGCGGTCATCTCAGGGGCTTTTTCGCTCACCCGCCAGGCGGTGCAGCTCAACCTTCTGCCACGCATCGAGGTACAGCATACGTCGGAAATGCAGTCCGGGCAGATCTATATGCCGCGCGTCAACCTTCTTATTGCGTTGGGGGTGATGCTGCTGGTGGTCGGTTTCGGCAGTTCGAGTTCGCTGGCTTCCGCCTATGGCATCTCGGTGACCGGCGAAATGTTGATGACGACGATCCTGCTGTTCGTGGTGATGCGCAAGATGTGGAAATGGAAGCTGGCGCTCGCCCTGGCGCTGACCTTGCTGTTCGGCATCATCGACAGCGGCTTCTTCCTGGCCAACGTCGTGAAGATCGTGGAAGGCGGCTGGGTCTCGATCACCGTTGCCTGCCTGATGGGGCTGATCATGTGGACGTGGATACGCGGCAGCCGCTATCTCTTCAACAAGACGCGCCGCAACGAAATCCCGCTCGATTTCCTCGCTGGCAACCTGTTGAAGAAAAAGCCGCAGCTGGTGTCCGGCACCGCGGTGTTCCTGACCAGCGATCCGCTCAGCGCGCCGACCGCCTTGATGCACAGCCTGAAGCACTACAAGGTTCTGCACGAGCAGAACGTCATCCTTTCGGTGGTGACCGCGCCTCAGCCGGTGGTGCCCGACAGCGAGCGCGTCAAGATGGAGACGGTCAACGAGCTGTTCATGCGGGTGACGCTGACTTTCGGCTATATGGAACAGCCCAACATTCCACGCGCGCTGGCGATCTGCCGCAAGCAGGGCTGGAAGTTCGACATCATGACGACATCCTTCTTCCTGTCGCGGCGCTCGCTCAAGGCTTCGCCCAATTCCGGCATGCCGGTATGGCAGGACCGGCTGTTCATCGGCCTGGCGCGCTCGGCGGCGGACGCGACGGAGTATTTCCAGATCCCGACCGGCCGCGTCGTTGAAATCGGCACGCAGGTTGCCATTTAACAGACACGTGCTCGCCGGCCCGCAGGTGTTGCCGGGGGTCCGGACGTGAACCTGCGAGCGTCGTAGGAACCGACATCCGCTGGAAGTCGCCCACAAGGAGCCCCGCGCTGTCAGCATGAGTGCCATAACGTTACGGCACTTGATATTGCATTGCAGCAAGCGTAGAGCACCGCGCGTTTATCGGAGTGTCGTACATGGCCCTTGCCAATGCTGGTAGTGAGGCAGAACCCGTCGACCAATCGAGTCATCCCGAAATCGAGCAGCACAGCACCAAGGTGTTGATGCTGGGCGCACTCGGCGTGGTCTATGGCGATATCGGCACCAGCCCGATCTATGCGCTCCGGGAGGCGTTGCACGCTTCGTCCGGCAGCGATGTCGCCACCCGTGCCGATATTCTCGGCGTCCTGTCGCTGATCATCTGGTCGCTGACCATTACGGTCACGGTAAAATACATCATGTTCGTGCTGCGTGCCGACAACCGCGGCGAGGGCGGCGTGCTGTCGCTGATGGCGCTGGCCCGCGGCAGTTTTCCGAAGCGCTCGGCGGTGATTCTCGGCATCGGCATCGTCGGCGCCTCGCTGTTTTTCGGTGACGCGGTCATTACGCCGGCGATTTCGGTGCTTTCGGCGGTCGAGGGCATGAATGTCGTCACCCCCACCTTCCAGCCCTATGTCGTGCCATTGACGCTGGTCATCCTCGCTGTGGTGTTTGCCGTCCAGCGCTTCGGTACCGGCGGCGTTGGGCTGGTGTTCGGCCCGGTGACCGCGGTGTGGTTCCTGGCCATCGGCTTGTCCGGCATCAATCACATCATCGTCGATCCGGAAATCCTGTGGGCCGTCAGCCCCCACTATATCGTCGCTTTCCTGATCAATTCGCCCGACGTCGCCTTCGTCACTGTCGGTGCTGTGTTTCTGGCAGTGACCGGCGCAGAAGCGCTCTATGCCGATCTCGGCCATTTCGGTCGCAAGCCGATCGTGCTTGCCTGGCTTGCGATCGTGTTCCCCTGCCTGCTGCTCAATTATGCCGGGCAAGGCGCCTTCATACTGGCGAATGGCGGCGTGGTGGGCCATCCGTTCTTCGAGATGAACGGGGGTTGGACTCTTATCCCGATGGTGGTGCTGGCGACGGCGGCTACCGTCATCGCCAGCCAGGCGGTCATTTCAGGGGCTTTTTCGCTGACCCGCCAGGCGGTGCAGCTGAACATGCTGCCGCGGCTGGAAATCCTCCACACATCGGAAAAGCAGTCCGGCCAGATCTACATGCCGCGCGTCAACCTGCTGCTGGCCCTGGTGGTGATGATGCTGGTGGTCGGCTTCGGCGAATCGAGCAAGCTGGCCTCCGCCTACGGCATCTCGGTAACCGGCAACATGCTGGTGACGACGGTGCTGCTCTACGTCGTCATGACCCGCATCTGGAAGTGGAAGCTGTCGCTGGCGATCCCGCTGACCGTGCTGTTCGCCTTCATCGATATCGGCTTCTTCGCCTCCAATATCGTCAAGGTGTTCGAAGGCGGCTGGGCGTCGCTGGTCGTGGCCTTCACCATCGTGCTGGGCATGTGGACCTGGGTGCGCGGCAGCCGCTATCTCTTCAACAAGACGCGCCGCAACGAGATCCCGCTCGATTTCCTCGCCGGCAATCTGCTGAAGAAGAAGCCGCAGCTCGTCTCGGGCACCGCGGTGTTCCTGACCAGCGATCCGCTCAGCGCGCCGACCGCCTTGATGCACAGCCTGAAGCACTACAAGGTTCTGCACGAGCAGAACGTCATCCTTTCGGTGGTAACCGCGCCTCAGCCGGTGGTGCCCGACAGCGAGCGCGTCAAGATGGAGACGGTCAACGAGCTGTTCATGCGGGTGACGCTGACTTTCGGCTATATGGAACAGCCCAACATTCCACGCGCGCTGGCGATCTGCCGCAAGCAGGGCTGGAAGTTCGACATCATGACGACGTCCTTCTTCCTGTCGCGGCGCTCGCTCAAGGCTTCGCCCAATTCCGGCATGCCGCTATGGCAGGACCGGCTGTTCATCGGCCTGGCGCGCACGGCGGCGGATGCGACGGAGTATTTCCAGATCCCGACCGGACGTGTGGTAGAAATCGGCACGCAGGTGGCGATCTGACGAGTTCGATCGTCTCGACCTAAACGGGGAGGCTGAGATGGGCGGCGAATTGGTGCTTGTCACAGGCGGATCGGGTTTCCTCGGTGCACATTGTATTCTTGCCCTGCTGAAGGCGGGCTATCGCGTGCGCACGACGGCGCGCTCCGCCAAGCGCGAAGCCGACGTTATCGCCATGCTGAAGGCCGGCGGCGCCGAGCCGGGCGACAGGCTCTCCTTTGCCATCGCCGACCTCATGGCGGATGCCGGCTGGCCCGACGCTATCGCCGGCTGCGACTATGTCCTGCATGTCGCGTCACCGTTCCCGCCCGGCGTTCCGAAGCATGAGGATGACCTGATCATCCCGGCTCGCGAAGGCGCCTTGCGCGTGCTCAGGGCGGCGCGAGACACCGGCGTCAAACGCGTCGTGCTGACATCGTCCTTCGCGGCCATCGGCTGTGGCAAGATGCTGCCCGACGGCCGGCCCTTCACCGAGGAGAGCTGGACCGATCCAACGGCCAAGGTCAGCGCCTATGTGAAGTCGAAGACGCTCGCCGAAAGCGCGGCCTGGGATTTCATCGCCGCCGAGGGTGGTGGCATGGAATTGGCGGTCATCAATCCGGTCGGACTTTTCGGGCCTGTACTAGGTCCGACCATTCGACCTCCACCGCATTTGTCCAGCGCATGATGAACGGTGCCATGCCAGGGCTGCCGCGCCTGTCCTTCGGGGTGGTCGATGTGCGCGACGTGGCGGACCTGCATGTGCGCGCCATGACCAATCCGCCGCCAAGGGCGAGCGGTTTCTGGCCGTCGCCGGCGATTTCATGACTGTACGGGCGATTGCGCAGACGGTGAAGATGCGGCTCGGCGCCGCCGCGTCGCGTGTCTCGACGCGGGAGCTTCCTGATTGGCTGGTGCGGATGGTGGGGCTATTCAACGCGGAAGCCGCGCAACTCGTGACGGAACTCGGCAAGGTCAAGAACGCCACCAACGCCAAGGCGGTGCGCATGCTCGGCTGGGCGCCGCGCTCGCGCGAGGACGCGCTCGCCGCCACCGGAGAAAGCCTGGTCCGGCTCGGGCTTGTCAAAACGCCGAAATAGCGCGGCGGGAGAAAGACTTCCCGCCGCGCTGGTTTCAGCCTGCCAATGCGGCCTTGTTGGCCTCGAGGAACTGCTTCAGCGGTACCGACTTCCGGCCGGAAAGCTTTTCGACGGAGTCCGTCACCATGCCAAGGCCGCCAACGCGCGTGGCAGCGTCGAAGGATACGAGAAGCCGGGCGATGGGCTCGGGAAGGCCTGCGCTCTTCATCCCCTCGGTCAAGGCTTCGTCCGAGAGCTGAATGACCTGGATCGGCTTGCCGGTGACCTCGGTGACAAGTGCCGCGACTTCGGCTGACGTATAGGCCTTGGGGCCGGTCAGCGTGTACGTCTTGCTTTCGGTGTTGTCCGAAGCCAGCCCCGCGGCTATGGCGGCGGCGAGATCGTCACGCGCGCCATAGGAAATGGCGCCGTCGGCCGCGGACGTATACCATTGGCCCGAAGCGAGGATCTGCGGCATCGCCATGAACAGGTTCTCGTCATACCAACCATTGCGGAAGATCGTGTAGGGGATGCCGCTCGCCTTGATCGCCTGTTCGGTGTCGTAATGGTCGGGCGCGAAGAGCACCGGCGAACCCGGCTCCGTGTTGGGCATCGAGGTGTAGAGCAGGTGGGCGATGCCCGCCTGCCTGGCTGCCGTGACGGCGGCAAGCTGCTGTTCGCGCCGCTTTCCCTGGATCGCCAGCTCGTTGGTCGAAATGATGAGCGCCCGGTCGGCGCCGGCGAAGGCTTTGGCGAGCGAGGCTTGATCGTCGAAATCGGCCTCGCGAACGGTGACGCCGCGCGCTGACAGGTCGGCAAGATTGGCGGGCGTGCGGGTCGTGGCGATGATCCGGGCCGCCGGCACCTCTAATGTGTCCAGCAGATGGTTGATGACGCTGCGGCCGAGCTGGCCGGACGCGCCGGTGACGAGAAGAGTTGCGGTCATGGAGGATCCTGACATTGCGCCGGAAGGGCGGTTCGGGTGGTGATCTCAAAAAGAGACCAGCACTAAAATAGGAATTGACCCGCTGCCGTAAAGAAGGCAGTTTTTCGGGAGGTAGGCACACGCAGGGAACCAGTCATGGACAGCCGGACCGTCAATCTGAAATCCAAACTCGAAGTCTACAAAGCCATGACCGAAGGCGGAAACATTGCCGATTGCCCGGTCCGTGACGTCATTCAGGGGCTCAATGGCAAATGGAGCTCGCTGTTGACGGCGGCCCTGGCAGAGCAGCCCTACCGCTTCGGCGAGCTGCGGCGGCTGGTTCCCGACATTTCGCAGCGCATGCTGACCCAGACGCTCTATGATCTGCAGCGCGACGGCTATGTGCGTCGCGAAGTGTTTCCGACCAAGCCGCCCAGCGTCGAATACAGCCTGACCGACCTTGGGCGCTCGATGTTCGACGCTTTGCAGCATTTGTTGCATTGGGCTGAAAACAACCACGATGCGGTGCGCGACGCCCGCACTGCCTTCGATTCAATACCGGCTTGACCAGCCGGCAGTCTTCGGCGTCGCGACTTGATTTCATCCGGCGGCTGAAGGATTGTCCCGGCCAGTGCGGCTTGGGGGCAACGGCATTTCCTACCATATCGCAATTGCAGGCGCCGGTCCGGCTGGGCTGGCCATGGCGCTCTATCTCAGGCGTGCCGGGCACCGGGTCACCATCTTCGAGCGCTTCGAGGAACCGAAGCCGGTCGGCTCCGGGTTGATCCTGCAGCCGACCGGATTGACGGTGCTTGCCGACCTCGGCCTGCTCGACGACATCATGGCACTGGGCAGCAGGATCGACCGGCTGCATGGCGCCGATGCCTCCACCGGCCGCACCGTGCTCGACGTCTGCTACGACGCCCAGCACGGCGGCCGCTTCGGCCTGGCGGTGCACCGGGCAGCCCTGTTCGGCGTGCTGTTTCGCGCTGCCCGGCGTGAGACCATCGCCATCGAAACCGGCGTCGAAATCGAGACTTTGGACATCGGCGACCGGGCGACGCTGGTCCGTGGCAATGGACGAAGGGCAGGGCCGTTCGATCTCGTCGTCGACGCCAGCAGTTCGCGTTCGAAACTGCGGCAGTGCGCCGGCAATGCCAGGGCACCACGACCACTCACCTATGGCGCATTATGGGCATCGCTGGATTGGCGAGGCGAGGGCTTTGACGAGCACGCGCTTTTGCAGCGCTACGACAAGGCCAGCGTGATGATCGGCGTGCTGCCGATCGGCCGGCCGGAGCCGGGTTCCGAAAGGATGGCGGCATTCTTCTGGAGCCTGAAACCGGCGGATGCCGATGCCGTGCGCAACCTTGGCATCGATGCCTGGAAGGAGCGGGTGGTGCGGCTGTGGCCGCAGGTCGAGGCGTTCACCAACCAGATCGGCAGTTTCGACCAGCTCTCGCTGGCCCGCTATGGCCATCACACGATGAAGTCTCCGGTTGGCCGGCGGTTGGCCGTGATCGGCGACGCCGCGCATTCGACCAGTCCGCAGCTTGGCCAGGGCGCCAACATGGCGCTGCTCGACGCCGCGGCGCTCAGCCATGCGCTGGAGCGAACGGGCAGCGTCGAGGCTGCGCTCGAAGGCTATGCGAAAGCGCGGCGCTGGCATGTGCGGGCCTTCCAGGCGCTGTCGCTGGCATTCACGCCCTTCTACCAGTCGGACTCCGTGGCGCTGCCTTTCATCCGCGACAGGCTGGTGGCGACGATCGCCAAGATTCCGCCGGCGCCGCGGTTCCTGGCCTCGATGGTGGCCGGCACGGTGATCGATCCGTTCAGGCGGGTAGGGCTTGCCGAAGCGCGCTGGCCGGATCGCGTTGCCGAATGAGGCTCGATAGAAAAGACCCCTTCGCCCGCAGGAAAGCATGCAGCCGCTGCAGATAGTCCGGCGCCACGGCTTGCCTGATCGACGGACGGTCGCTCAACGCTTCGCGCCACGCCTGGACAAGCGGCTTGCCTTCCAGGATGCCGAAATCGCCGATCCGGTCGAAAGCGTCGAGGTAGCGGAAGACCGGACCGTAAACGGCATCGACGAGGGAAAAGCGGCTGCCAGCGAACCATGGCCCGCTCCGCGGGGTATCGTTAGCGAGTTCAGCCTCAAGGCGGTCAAACATCGCCGACAGCGCGCTGGACTCGGCGAGGAGGCCGGCCTCGCTCGGCGCTGAATAGAACCGGCCGATGGCGTTGAGGATGGCTGAGCCATACTCGATCCAGGCACGGTGGCGGGCGCGTGCATAGGGGTCGGCAGGGTGGAGCGGATTGGCCTGTGTTTCCTCGAGGAATTCGAGGATGACCGCGGATTCGAAGATTATCGTCTCGTCGCCATTTTGCCGTACGCGCAGCAGCGGCACCTTGCCGAGCGGCGAGATCGCCTTGAACCAGTCTGGCTTGTCGGCGAGGTCGATGTCGATCCGCTCGAACGGGACGCCCTTCTCGGCCAGCGAGATCGCCGCACGCTGGACGTAGGGGCAGAGGGGATGGCTGACGAGAATGAGGGTGTCGGCGGGTTTCATGGAATGTGCCTTTCGATATCGATGCAACTGCATTTATGTAGATGCGTATGCATTGATCGTCAAGCTTGATGCAATGGCATCTATCTCTTAGGATACGGCATGACAGAGACAGCCATGCCTTCGCCGGAGGCCATCAAGGTCTGGGCCCGCCTGATGCGGGTGTCGCGCCAACTGATGGAACGTGCCGAAGACGCGCTGAAGGAGGACGGCCTGCCGCCGCTTGCATGGTACGACGTGCTGCACGAGCTTGCCGAGGCCGGCGAGGGCGGCTTGCGGCCATTTCAACTGATCGAACGCACCCTGTTTGCGCAATACAACATCTCGCGGCTGTTGGCCCGGCTCGAGGCCGACCGGCTGGTCGAGAAACTGCCGGTGGCCGATGACGGCCGTGGGCAAACCATCCGCATCACGGCCAGGGGACGTGAGACGCGCCGCCGGATGTGGGCGGTCTACGGACGCTCGATCGCTGAACTGGTGGGTGCCAAGCTCTCGCCGGATGAGTTGAGCACGGTCTCGGCACTGCTCGGCCGGCTGCGCCATCCGCCTGCCGCGGACTGATTCCGCAGAGACGAGCCCGGCCTGGCGGGTCAAGGCAGATGGCTGCCCCACAGAAAAGACAGCGTCGCCAGCACACCGAGCGCCGCGCGGACCAGGTGCAGATTGCCCCATCTGACGATCAGCGCCCTGGCCTGCGGATTGGCCGCTTCCGGGTCCATTGCCTCCAGCACTCGATTGGTCGGCATCATCACAACAAGGGTCCACGGCCAGGGCAGGATGATCGCCACCGCGCCGCCGAGAAAGGCAAGCCCGCCGGTCTGCCAGCAGGCGACAAGGCCGAGAACGCAGGCGACGATGGCGATCGATGCCTGCATGGCCGCACCGCGTTTGTAGGAAGGCTGCCATTCCTGGAGCAGGGACCTGTCATTCAGCCGCAACCGTGCCGGCTGCTCGGCCACGCTGACATAGATCGCCGCACCGGCGAACACGGCGGCTATGGCCAAGGCCAGCAAACCGGCCAGCATGTTTCTCCCCTTTAGGACGGCGGCAGCGAAGCCGACCGGAGAGAAATAGGGCTTGCCAGGTTCGGTGCAATAGGTCATAGAAAGGCCGAACCGTAACGTACGGTACGGCTTGCCGAAAATGACTGGCTTGGTCGTCCGCGAGGAAAGAGCGTGTTGCACATCGTGCCTGACATCGACAACAGCGAGACGCTGACGGAGCGGCAGCAGGCCGTCCTGGATGCGGCACTGCGGCTGCTGGTCGAGGAAGGCGACGACCTGACCATGACCGCCGTGGCGCGGCGTGCGAGCTGTTCCAAGGAAACGCTCTACAAATGGTTCGGCGACCGCGACGGGCTGCTGACGGCGACCGTGCAGTGGCAGGCGTCGAAGGTGCGGGTGGCGCAGGTTGACGGCAAGGGGCTCGACCTTGCCTCGCTGACGGCGAGCCTGGAGCGCTTTGCCTGCGACTGGCTCAAGGTCATTTCAAGCGATACCTCGATCGCGCTCAATAGGGTGGCGGTTGGTCATGCGGGGTCGGGTAAGGACAATCTCGGCGCCGTCGTGCTGGAGAATGGGCGCTTTGCACTGGCCAAGCGGCTGAAGCCGGTGCTGGAAGCCGGCCGGCAGGCAGGGCTCCTTGAATTTGCGGATGCCGAGACGGCATTCCGTACCTTTTTCGGGCTGGTTGGCCGGGATGTGCAGATCCGTCTGCTGCTCGGTGACCGGCTGGAATTGACTGAGGCGGCGATCAGCGGCGATGCCATCCGCGCGACGCAACAGTTTCTCGCTCTTTTCGGAGCAAAAACCGGGCCTCAAGGCCTTTGATCTTCAAAACGGGAAGGAAGTAAAATGCGTGTCTATTACGATCGTGATGCCGATCTCAACCTGATCAAGGGCAAGAAGGTCGCCATCATCGGCTATGGCAGCCAGGGCAGGGCGCATGCGCTCAACCTCAAGGATTCCGGCGCCAAGGAGATCGCCATCGGCCTCAAGACCGGCTCGGCGACCGCCAAGAAAGTCGAGGCCGACGGGCTCAAGGTAATGAGCGTCGCCGATGCCGCCAAATGGGCCGACCTGATGATGATGGCAACCCCCGACGAATTGCAGGCCGACATCTACAAGAACGAGATCGCGCCGAACATCCGCGACGGCGCCGCGATCGCCTTCGCGCACGGCCTCAACGTGCATTTCGGCCTCATCGAGCCGAAGTCGACCGTCGACGTCGTCATGATCGCGCCGAAGGGCCCGGGCCACACGGTGCGCGGCGAATACCAGAAGGGCGGCGGTGTGCCGTGCCTGGTCGCCGTCAACCAGGACGCCTCGGGCAACGCGCTCGACCTCGCTCTGTCCTACGCCTGCGGCGTCGGCGGCGGCCGTTCGGGCATCATCGAGACCAATTTCCGCGAGGAATGCGAGACCGACCTGTTCGGCGAGCAGGTCGTGCTATGCGGCGGCCTGGTCGAACTGATCCGCGCCGGCTTCGAGACGCTGGTGGAAGCCGGTTACGCGCCGGAAATGGCCTATTTCGAGTGTCTGCACGAGGTCAAGCTGATCGTCGACCTGATCTATGAAGGCGGTATCGCCAACATGAACTACTCGATCTCCAACACCGCCGAATGGGGCGAATACGTCTCGGGTCCGCGCATCATCACCGCCGAGACCAAGGCCGAGATGAAGCGCGTGCTGAAGGACATCCAGACGGGAAAATTCACCTCGGAATGGATGCAGGAATACCGCGCCGGCATGTCGCGATTCAAGGGCATCCGCCGCAACAATGACAACCACCAGATCGAGGAAGTCGGCGCCAAGCTGCGCGCGATGATGCCGTGGATTTCCAAGAACAAGCTGGTCGACAAGGCCAAGAACTAAGCGAAATCAAAACGTCCGAAGCCCTCTAACTTCGAACGGTCAAGCCCAAAAACGGCGCCAGGTGGCGCCGTTTTCATTTTCTCGCATCAGCCGCAGCCAGCTCAGCTATAGGGCGACCAGCACTGCTGGCGCGGGCCGTTATAGGGCTGGAAGGTGTTGTCGTAGGCGCGATATGAACGGTAGCGGTTGTAGCACCACCGGACATGGGCGCTCGAAAGCCGGCCGGCGCGGTAGTAGCGGCGCGGCGCCGGCGCATAGTAATCGTAGTTGTTATAGTTGTTGTACATGCTGCCAAGGCCGAGCCCCAGGCCAAGACCGAGAATTGCAGCGGCGCCGTCATCGTAGTAGCCGCCGCGATAGTGGCGGCGGCCATGGCGCCAGCGCCAGTCATCGCCGCGACTCCAATTACCGCCACCATTCCAGTGGCGGCCGCTCCAGTTGCCTCCGCCATGCCAGTGGCGGCCGCTCCAGTTGCCACCACCATTCCAGTGGCCGCCGTTCCAGTTGCGGCGCCATCTCCAATCGCCGCCATTGTTGTTGCCGCCGGCCCAGCCTTCGCGGACCGGGGTGACCGTTGGCGCGGCGGTGCTCGCCGGGATCGATACATCGGGCTGCAGGATCGGACCGGCGGCGGATGGCGCCGTGATGCCGGAGACAATACCGAGCGCAATCAGCCCGGATTTGACAGTGGAAGAAAAGAGCGAATTCATTGCACTCTCCAAGAGAACAGGCCCCACGCCTACCCTGGGAATGGGCCTACTGTGGGCCTTTGCGTCTGAACGGCGGATGAACGGAAAAGTTCCGTCAACCATAGGGCGAAGGCCACCAGGACCAAAGCATCCCTGCTTGTGGTCCCGCGATCTTGTTTTCCGCCGCTCTTGCAGGCAAAGGTGAGGGCATGTCGCTGCGCCTTGCCACCTTCAATGTCGAGAACCTGATGAACAGGTTCGATTTTTCCGGCTATCGCAACCAGCTCAACGAGGATCGCACGCTGGCGATGTTCGATATCCAGAGCGAGGCCGAATACAAGATACTGGAGCAGGCGCGCGCCATCGCGCAATCCGACGACACGCGCCAGCTGACGGCACTAGCCATCGCCGCCACCCGCGCCGACATCATCTGCATGCAGGAAGTCGACAACATCGAAGCGCTGAAGGCGTTCGAGTACGGCTATCTGTTCAAGATGGTGGGGCAGGGTTACCGCCAGAAATACACCACGTCGGGCAATGATTCGCGCGGCATCGATGTCGCCGTGATGATGCGCAACGAAACCGCGCAGGGACAGCCGATCGAATTCGTTCGCATGACCAGCCACGCCTATGTCACCTACGAGCAGTTCGGGTTGCATACGCCGGAGCTGGCGGCCCTCGGCAACCAGCCCAATGAACGCATCTTCCGGCGCGACTGCCTGGAGGTCGACATCAAGGTGGGCGGCGCACCGATGACGCTTTATCTCGTGCACTTCAAGTCGATGGGCTCGCCCCGCAACGGGCTCGACGGACGCGAAGCGACAATGCCGGTGCGCGTCGCGGAAGCGCAGGCCGTGCGGCGCATCATCGAGGAGCGTTTCGGTGTGGATCATGCCGCCGACAAGCGCTGGGCGATCTGCGGCGACATGAACGATTACCGCCAGCGGGTGAAGATCGCCGGCGATGAGGTGGACGGCTACCGTTTCGAGGTGGTTGACGAGAACCTGTCCTGCATCAATGTGCTGACAGCGGGCGGCTTCTGCGAAAACGTGGTGGAGCGGCGGCCGGAAATGAACCGCTGGACCTTCTATCACACACGCGGACCCGAAGAGCGGCATCTGTGCCAGCTCGACTATATCCTGCTTTCCAGGGGACTGGCGGCGAAGAACGCCACCGCGGTTCCCGACATCATCCGCAACGGTCAGCCCTGGCGCACGATCTTTCCCGCGGGCCAGGAAGTCGAGCGCTTCCCGCGCGCCGGCTGGGATCGGCCCAAGGCTTCGGACCACTGCCCGGTGGCGATCACGCTGGACATGGCCTGATGGGGAGTATGGGCCCGATGGGGAGTATGGGCATGATGGGGAGTATGGGCATGATGGGGAGTATGGGGCCTGATGGGCAGGATCGGGCCTGAGCCGACATGAGCTTTGATCTTCCACGCAATGTCATCCTGCCGGTCGATGCCATCGATGTGCGCCTCGATGCCGGCCCCCATCCCTTCGCGGTGGATAATGCCGGGGCGATCGCCGAGAACTGGCAGAGCGAGATCGAGACCAATCCGGCGCTCTTCGACGGCACCGTGGTTCTGCTTTCGGAACTTGCCTATCGCGACCGCAGTCTCATTGGCCTCTGCCATGCGGTCAACTACTCGACCTTCATGCTGTGGCGGAAGCGGCGCGAGAATTCCGGCGCCGAACACGCCTATGCCCATGCCGTGCTGGTGGCCGGCGACAATGCGCTGGTGGCGATTCGCATGGGACCGCGAACCGTCAACGCCGGCCGGGTCTATTTCGCCGCCGGTTCGTTCGAGCCGACCGATTTCCGCGATGGGCTGGTCGATGTCGATTTCAACATGATCCGCGAGGTGCGCGAGGAGACCGGCCTCGACCTGTCGGATGCCAGGCGCGGCGTGCGCTGGCACGCGCTGTCGACGGCAAGCGGCACCGTCATCTTCCGCCGCTATCACGTCGACGAACCTGCCGATGAGATAGCGCGCCGAATCTTGGCCTTCGTCGCCACCGAAGCCGATCCGGAGATCGAGGGGCCGGTGATCATCCGCCATGCCGACGACCTGCCGGACGGTCTGTCGCCGCACATGAAGCCCCTGATCGAGTGGCATTTTTCGAATTAGCGCGCCGCCTTGCGGTCGTTGCGCGCGGCGACGAAGAACAGGATGAAGCCGATGCCCAGCAAGCCGCCCATCGCCATACCCATGGTCTGGCCGACGACCGCCTGGAAATCCGGTTTGACGCGATCGAGATTGGCCGTCCCGTAGTCGGCGAGATACCACCAGATGCCTGCCAGGACAGCTTCGATAACCACCATTGTCAGGACCACGCGCGCCTTCTTGCTCATCAGCTGCTCCTCGACCAGAAATGCCTTGGCATAACATCGCCAACACAGCGACGACAGGGTTGGGCGGGGCGGAAACGTCGAAGGTTGTGTAAAACCGGCTCGGAGTGCCGGGCGCCTTTGCAGCTTGCTCGTTACTCATGCCTTAACGCGTCGATCGGATCGAGCCTGGCGCCGCGAAGGGCCGGGAAGAAGCCGAACACCATGCCGATCAGCGCGGAGAAGCCGACGGCGAGCAGGATGACCGCCGGGCTTGGCGCGAAGGGTATGGTCAAGGTCATCGAGGCGAGGCCGGCCAGCGCCAGGCCAATCAGGATGCCGATGATGCCGCCGAGCAGCGACAGCACCGTCGCCTCGACCAGGAACTGGATGAGGATGTGCTTTTCATGCGCGCCGATGGCGAGCCTGATGCCGATCTCGCGGGTTCGCTCGGTGACCGACACCAGCATGATGTTCATGATGCCGATGCCGCCGACCAGCAGGCTGACGCCGGCGACCGCGCCCAGCATGCCGGTCATCGTCGTGGTTGCGCTGGCCATGGCGTCGGCGATCTGGGTCATGTCGCGAATCGCGAAATCGCTTTCCCGGTCAGGGGTTATACGGCGCGCATCGCGCAAAATATCCTCGACGCGTGGCTGCAATTCGGTGGTCGGCGTGCGGTCGTCGGCGGCGATGTAGATGTTGTCGATGTCGCGGTTGCCGGCGATGCGGCGCTGATAGGCGGCAAGCGGCATCAGCACGACATTGTCCTGGTCCTGGCCGAAGCCGGTATAGCCCTTCGGCTCGAGAAGGCCGACGATCTTGCAGGAGGTGCGGTTGACGCGGATGATCTCACCCTCGGGATGGCCGGCGCCGAAGAATTGCTGGCGCACCGTCTCGCCGATCAGGCACACGCCGGTGCCCGAACGGGTTTCGGAATCGCTGAACGGGCGGCCGGACACCAGTTTCCAGTCGCGCGCGTCGAGATAGGCGCTGTCGGTGCCGGTGACGCCTGAGGTCAGGCTTTCGGTGCCGAAGATGACGCGGACCTGCTTCTGCGATGCCGGCGAGATGGCGCGCGCGCCGGAGAGATGCGCAACCAGCGCCGCCAGGTCCTTTTCCGCCAGCGGCCGCACCGCTTGATCGAGCCCGCCCGGACCTCCGGGACCGGCCGGGCGCCCGGCCCGGACGACCAGCAGATTGCTGCCGAGTTTGGAGATGTCGGCCTTGACCTTTTGCGTGGTGCCGGAGCCGATGGTCAGCATGGCAATGACGGCGGCGACCCCGATGACGATGCCGAGCAAGGTCAGGAACGAACGCAGCACGTTGCGGCGGATCGAGCGCAGCGAGAGGCGGATGGTTTCCCAGATCATGGTTATGCCGTCTCCATGTTCATTGTGTCGGAGGCGACATGGCCGTCGAGGAAGCGGATGGTGCGCTCGGCATATTCGGCGACATCGGCCTCGTGCGTGACCATGGCGACGGTCAGGCCAAGCTCCTTGTTCAGCCGCGTCAGCAGTTCCATGATTTCGTGGGTGCGAGCCGTGTCGAGATTGCCGGTCGGCTCGTCGGCGACGAGCAGCGTCGGCCTGGTGACGATGGCGCGTGCGATCGCCACGCGCTGCTGCTGGCCGCCGGAGAGCTCGGCCGGCGTGTGATGCTCGCGGCCGACAAGGCCGACCTCAGCCAGCGCCTGCATGGCAAGGTCGCGGCGCTCGCGGGCGGCGACGCCGCGATAGATCAGCGGCAGTTCGACGTTCTCCGCCGCGGTGGTGCGGGCCAAGAGATTGTAGCCCTGGAAGACGAAGCCGACATAAAGGTTGCGCAGCATGGCGCGGCGGTTGCGGTCGAGCCGGCCGGCATCGACGCCCATGAAGGAGTAGGTTCCGGCCGTCGGCGTGTCGAGGCAACCGATGATGTTCATTGCCGTCGACTTGCCGGAGCCCGACGGCCCCATGATGGCGACGAATTCGCCGCGCCGAATGGCAAGGTCGACGCCGGCCAGCGCATGCACCTTGGCTTCGCCTTGGCCGTAGCTCTTCCAGACCGTGTCGAAGGTGATGAGGGGCGCGCCCGCGGCCATAGCCTCAGCTCCGCGACTGCGAGGCGGTGATGATCTGCGCTCCTTCCTCCAGGCCGGAGGTGATCTCTGTCAGTTCGCCATCGGTGGAGCCGATCTTGACGTTGACCGGATGCGGCCGGCCGTTCTCCAGCACATAGAGCGTGCGAGAACCATCGGTCGGGGCCTTCGCCGCCTGGCGTTGGCGGTCGGGGCGGCCCATGCGGCCGGTGAACAGGTCGCCGAGACTCCAGCCACGCGGGGCCTGCTGCGCCGGTCGGTAGCGGAAGGCGCTGGCCGGCACGGTGAGCACATCCTTGGCCTGCCGGGTAACGACCGAAACGGTAGCGGTCATGCCCGGGCGCAGCAGAAGTTCGCTGTTGTCGACCTCGAGCCGCGCATTGTAGGTGACGACCCCATCCGTCGTGACAGAGGCATAGGAAATGTCGCGGATCTCGGCATCGAACGGCCGGTCGGGGAAGGCGTCGACGGTGAAGCGGGCATGCTGGCCTGACTTGACCGCGCCGATGTCGGCTTCGTCGACCGCCGCCACCAGCTCCATGTTCCTCAAATCCGCGGCGATGATGAACAGCACGGGCGCCTGCAGCGAAGAGGCGACCGTCTGGCCGGGGTCGACCGAACGGGTCAGCACGATGCCGTCGATCGGCGCGTAGATGGTGCTGTTGGCGAGATCGGTCTGCTGCGATTTCAAGTCTGCATTGGCGATGGCGAGATTGGCCTCGGCGCTGTCGAGTGCAGCCTTGGAGCGGTCGCGGGTCGCGGTCGCGGCCTCGAGCGACTGGTCGGTGGCCATGCCGCGCTTGGTCAGGGCCGCCGCGCGGACAAGCGCGCTCTCGTTCTCGGAGAGCGTCACCCGGGCGTCCTCGACATTGGCAGCCGCCCCTTTTGCGGACGCTTCGGCCCGTTCGATCTGGACCTGCAGCTTGGCGGTGTCGAGTGCAGCCAGCACGTCGCCCTTCTTCACCTGCTGGTTCTCGTTGACCGTGACCGAGCGTATGATGCCGGAGAGCTGGCTTGATATGTCGACCTGGGTGAGGGGTTGCAGCGTGCCAGTCGCCGAAACCTGGACGGTGAGGTCGGCCTTGGCGGCCGGCACTGTCGTATAGTCGATCTTGGTCGGCGTGCCGGCATACCATTGGTAGCCGGCAAAAGCCGCGACGAGGACGATCAGCGCCAGCAGCGCGTAGAGCCAGCCGCGGCGGCGCGTCCTGCGCCGGCCGATCTGGTCGAGCCCTAGCGCCGTCTCAATGGCGGAATCCGATTCCGCCTTTGGCAGATTGACAATCTGGTCCACGTCGGACCCCTATTATGCGTAATGTCCCTGTCTGTGCACAGATCAGGCTTATCGGTTCAAATATCAAATTAAATTTCGCCCATGTTGGGATTGAGGCAGGAATGCAAACCCGGAATTACTTGCTTTACGATGTGTTTACGACCGAGCGACTGGCCGGCAACCCGCTGGCGGTGGTGTTGGATTGCAAAGGTCTGGACACCGCCGCGATGCAAGCCATCGCGCGCGAGTTCAACCTGTCTGAATCGGTCTTCGTGCTGCCGCCGGACAATCCCAAGCACCGAAACCGCATCCGCATCTTTACCCCCGATTATGAAATGCCGTTCGCCGGCCACCCGACGGTAGGCTCGGCAATCGCGCTGGCGGAACTGGCCGGTGAGGGCGGCGCCGGCATTTTCGTGCTGGAAGAAAACATTGGTCCGGTGCGTTGCGCCGTGAGCAAGCACGATGGCGCCACCTTCGCCGAATTCGACCTCGCCAAGCTGCCGGAGCCGCTGAAGCTCGACGCCGATCCGGAGGCGATCGGCGCGGCACTCGGCCTGACACCGCACGAGATCGGCTTCGAGAATCACCGCGTCGCCTTCTGGTCGGCGGGCGTGCCCTATGTGACCATCCCGGTCGCCAACCTCGAGGCGGCGGGCCGGATCCGGCTGGACAACCAGGCGTGGTCGGAACTGGCGCCGCGCAAGAGCGAATGGGCCTTCGCCAGCCCGTACGTCTATTGCCGTGAAACGGTGAATCACGAGAGCGCGTTCCATGTGCGCATGATCGTGCCCGGCACGCCGTCCTACGAGGACCCGGCGACCGGTTCGGCGGCGGCGGCCTTCGCCGGCGCCATCATGCATTTCGACGGCCCGACGGACGGGGTTTCGCAATTGTGGATCGAGCAGGGACTGGAGATGGGGCGGCCATCGCGCATCCGCCTCGAACTGACTGTGCAAGGCGGAAAGCTGGCGTCCGCGCGCATTGGCGGCAACGCGATCAAGGTGGCGGAAGGCAAGCTTTTCGTCTGATCGCCTCCGCGTTCCTTCCCGGCACGACAAGGCTTGATGCGATTTGTCGGGAAATGATTCCAGCAGGGCTGGACAGGACCGGTGTCGGCGGCTATATGCCCGCCAACGCCGGTTTTTGCCGGCCGAGTGGGTGCGTAGCTCAGTTGGTAGAGCAGCTGACTCTTAATCAGCGGGTCCACAGTTCAATCCTGTGCGCACCCACCAAAATCTAACAAAATCAATTTGTTGGACGAGGTGAGGGACCCCGATGGATGCAGGCGGAGGTCCGTGTCCAAATATTTTAGGCCAGCACCCACACTTTTCCGCATAATGCTCTAGACGCGTGTCATGCCATTCTCCCGGCTGCCAAAATGTCGCGCTGGCGGCGGCCGATCGGTGTTTGGCCCTTGGCCTGATCCACAGCCCACTTCGATGATTCCCACCAGTGCGCGAACAAACTCAACCATGTCGTTTGCCGTGATGGCTGCCTTGTCGGGGTTTTGCCCGATGTGCTCGGCGGCTTCGCAACATGAGCGGCGGATGAGATCGTAATGTATATCCCTTTCATCCTCCGGCAACGCCGCCAACTTCATGGCTCGGCTATGAATCAACCGCAGCAATAGTTCGAGAGCTGCTCCGACACTCATGCGTTTGCTCCGCATTGGTCGAGCGTCCCGGCGCTTGAGGGCGCGCGTTTGGAACGTCCGATGAGGAGGCGTTTCCCGTCCCCGTATGGAAGGCTGCATCACAGTCGTTAATATATTCTTTCCTGCTAATATTCCTCCTTCGTTGAGCCTGCAGAAAGGCCGAGCGGCGCCCGGGGCCGCTTCTTGCGGTCGAAATTTCACTCAGTCCGAGCAAGGACATCGCGACCCCCCTGTTTTGGGGCTCCGAAGATTTATGAGGGTTTGTACATCAAGGCGATCCGCGCATTACTTCTCCGACACGCCAGCCTCGGCAAAACTCGCCATTCTCGCATGGCACTCCAGCGCCGAGCGCACGATGTTGACGGCCAGGCACGCGCCGGAGCCTTCGCCGAGCCGCATGCCAAGGTCGAGCAGCGGCGGCAGGGCGAGCGCCTCGAGCAGGCCGCGATGGCCCGATTCGGCGGAGACATGTGCGGCGGTCGCATGAGCAAGGCCGGTTGGGTGCAGCTTTGCCAGCGGCGCGG